>JAMCUV010000053.1 GCA_023379345.1 Thermoplasmatota archaeon | reverse complement strand
ACAACAAGAAGGTCCACGTTACATGCCGCAGATGTGGTCATCACACATACCACGTCAGGCAAAAGAGGTGCTCTCACTGTGGATTCCCAGCAGCAAGAATCAGATCCTATAGATGGGCTAAAGCCAAGTGATCACTGCGCGGTAGTTGGTTACCGCGGGGGTGATCAGGCATACCCGGTTCTTCTTGTATCCCTCAAAACCCTGCAACACCGGGGGCAGGAAAGTGCAGGCATTGCGACTTTTGTTAATTCCACCATAAATGTCCGCAAGGGCATGGGGCTGGTCTCAGAGGTCTTCAACGATAAATTGTCTGATTCGGATTCTTACCTTTCTGGAAATGTTGGGATAGGACATACCAGGTATTCCACTGCCGGCACAAAGACCATGGAGAATGCCGGGCCATTTCTTGTGTCAAATTCTCTTGGTCACATAGCTCTGTCACATAACGGTGAGATCACCAATGCGGATGCCCTGAGGGAGGAGATGATGCGGATGGGACTAACTTTCCTGACCTCATCGGACACCGAAGTGCTTCTCATGGAGCTCGCCAGGGACATTACTGCTTATGGAATACAGAATGGCATAAAGATTGCCATGGACAGGCTCAAGGGTGCCTATGCCGTTACAATGATGATAAATGACCGGCTCTTTGCCATAAGAGATCCGCTGGGAATACGGCCACTGGTTATGGGAAGCTTTGGAGGCAACTTCATAGTTGCGTCGGAAACCTGCGCCCTTGACATACTTGGGGCGGTAAAAATCCGTGATGTGAAACCCGGAGAGGCCGTTGAGATCACAGAAAGGGGGCCAGAGACAATTTTTGTCCGGCCAGCCCCAAGGACAGCCCACTGCATGTTCGAATACGTATACTTTGCAAGGCCTGACAGCGTCATAGACAATGTGGAAGTTTTTGGATCAAGGATAAACCTTGGAAAGGAGCTTGCCAGGGAACATCCTGTGGAGGCGGATGTGGTCATCCCTGTTCCTGATTCAGGAAGGGCGCAGGCACTGGGATATTCAATGGAATCACATATTCCATACAGTGAAGGGCTCATAAAGAACAGGTTTTCTGACAGGACATTCATTATGCCCACCCAGGAAGCCAGAAAGAAGGCAATCGTGCTTAAGCTCAACACCATAAAGTCCGAACTTCAGGGGAAGAGGGTTGTTCTTGTGGATGACAGCATCGTGAGGGGAAACACCATGAAACATATTGTGGCACTCCTGAGGAATGCCGGTGCAGTTGAGGTCCATGTAAGGATTGGATCGCCCCCCATAGTGGCCCCGTGCTATTTCGGGGTTGATATGAAGACAAGAGACCAGTTCCTGGCATCTGGAAAGGACATGGAAGAGATAAGGAAGGAAATAGGATCGGATTCACTTGGTTATGTGTCCATACAGGGCCTGGTAAGGAGCATAGGGAAGAACGAGAATTCTCTGTGCCTTGGATGCCTCACGGGAGATTATCCGGCACCAACCCCTGAGAGGACAAAAACATTAAGGCAGAAGGAACTGGAAAGCTTTTCCTCCTGACTATTTACGATTCATTGCTTCCCGAATCTGATGAAGCATTCTATCTGTGTCCAGCAACGTTCCAGCAAGATCAGCCCTGCAGGCTATGGCAATTTTCCCGGCAATGACCCTTGCCGCACGCCCCCGTCTTCTGGCAGGTAGTGAGGATAGCCCCTTGTAGTGGAACAGGATTCCATGCTTCGGCGGCGGAGTGCCAGAAACAAAATGCTTGAAGAGCGCCTTTTCCGCCCCCAGCACCTGTATGCTGCTGGCTGGCATCAGGGCAAGGTTGCGGAGGCTGCCTGCATGGAAGAGCAGTTCGGTTGCAAGGTCTTCGCCAGCTATGCCGCATGTATTGGGCATAATTGTCCTGACGCGCTCTGACAGAAACTGTACAAGTGACGATCTCATGGCGCACAGTCCGGTAACCGATGATGAAATCTGGGTCATCATTGACGATATATCTTCCGGAAGATCCAGACCCTCAAGATTCGTGAAGAACCGGCACGGATCATCGGAGTTGTAGTTGATACCTGTTATGAGGCCGAATGTCATGACCTTCTCCAGGATCAGGTTTATTGACTTATTAATCTCTGGAACAAGGGAATAGAACTTCCTGACATATTGATCCTCCCTGAATTCCTTCTTCACCCTGTACTTTGCGTACTCTATCATGAGAGCCCGCAGATCGGGGAGATCGGGGCGGTCCACAATCTCTGCTTCAGGGATCTTCCCGTTCCTGAGATCATCAAATATCCTGCTGTATTCCTCCTCTATATTGCTGAAAACCCCGAATCCCATGGGCCTCGGGTAACCGTACCACATGACGCTGCCGGTCTTATCTTTCCCTCTTCCTTCCATATGATCCACTTCCCTGTGGCCGCCTTTCGTTCCTCATGGGCGGTCTGCGTCTCTGGCCGCCGCCATCGCCATTCCGGTAAGTCCTGGCAGGTCTGCGTGGCGGCTCCCGGGCCACTGGTGCCGGTGGGGCAGGTTTCTGATCAGGGTTTTCAAGCAGTATCCTGTCGAAGTCCACAACCTTCAGATCCATGATGGAATCGTAATTGACAAGCATCTTGCCAGTTCCCACAAGTTCATTCTCCTCGGTCACCACGGCAACCCGGTCCCCCTTCATGGGTTTTCCTGTTATTGCCCTTATGCCGCCGGGAAAAAGATCAGAGCCGTGGGCTATGTTGGACAGGGTTGTACGCTTCACCACGATCTTCGGATCGTTCCTGAAGAGCTGCAACATGGGTATGATCATGCCCTGAAGCCGGGAGGGATCACCATTCTTGCTCATGTACGCGGCATCTGACAGTTCCTGCAATGTATGGATCATTGATTCATCGAATGGACCTGTGGCGGTGCGCCTCAGTTCAGCCATCTGGGCACCAGGTCCAAGAACATAGCCAATGTCGATGCACAGGGTCCTTATGTAAGTTCCTGATTCACACTTCACCCTGTACAGTACCAGGCGATCCTGCACCTCCTTTATCTCAAGCTCATAAATCCTGCGAATTCTCAGGGCTCTTGCAACGGCGGACTTCATGGGAGGGAGCTGGTATATCTCACCCTTGAACTGACCAAACGCAGCTTCAAGCTGGTCTCGGCCAAAATCTCCGTAGAGCCGCATGACAGTTACATATTCCTTGGGGTATTCATGGGCAACGTCAATGAGTTTCACAGCCTTGCCAATAGCCATAACCAGCACGCCGGATGCATTGGGATCAAGAGTGCCTATGTGGCCAACCTTATCGACATCCAGAATCTGCCGGACCCAGTAGTCAACCTGGTGGCTTGTGGGGCCCTTGGGCTTGTCTATGACAACGAATCCGTCAATGCTGTTTTCCCTGTTCTTCTCCGATGATTCGTTCATAAATCCTCTCCGCAACCTCTTGGGCCGTTAGTGTGTCTGAACCTATAACCATGTCGTATATGCTGGTGTCGGAATAATCGATTCCATAATACTGGAGGTATCTCCTTGCCTCAGAGGCTTCCCTCTCCACCATCCTTTCCTTGAGGTCCCTTTCGTCGCCCTCTCGCTTCTTTATCCTTCCGTATCTGACATCAAGAGAGGCGTTGAGAAACACCTTGAATGCAGAAATGCCTGATCGGTGGCAGATCCATCCCGCAAGGCGCGATTCCACAACAACATCGTCATTATCCATGAGGAAGGATGCGATCATTGCATCCAGGTCACGATCTACTGCCTCATGGGTTTCGGCATAGACATTGAACTCTTCAACTGTCATGCCCATTGTTGAAGCTTTCTCCCTGAAAAAATAACCACCGGAGAAAAATTTGAGCCCAAGCATTCCTGAAATGATGCGGCCTGCAGTGGATTTGCCACTGCCTATAGGGCCACTAATTGTGACTCTCATAGCGTTCCGATTTTTCCGCTTTCCTCAGCTTGTGGCTGAAATCGAAGTACTTGATTATGCTTGTTGCAAGGTATCCGAAAGCGGATGTGGCAAGTATATCTGCTATGAACCAGTACGGGAATGTCCACAAATGCGCTGTCGCTATGTTCACATTGTAGTCCCATGGGAAAGCTATAATCTGGTACGGCACCCTTGTGACAAAGTAATATATCCAGGCAAAGAGCAGCAGTGTGAATATTGTCAGCACCATGAGAGGCTTCATCTGGTTCATGCTGAGCTGTGATTGCTCTATGGACATCTCCATCCTCATTTTCTGCATTTTCTGGACCTTGTCTTTCTGCTGTGATCTCATGGCCTGGGAATACACCTTGTTGAATGCCCTCATCCTGTTCTGGATTCTTCCCATCTGAATCCAGTCTGTGAAGAAATACCTTGGAATGGAAGTTATCAACCCAATGAAAATTGCCACAACTATGATGGTGAATATGGGCAGCTGGTAATGGAAACCAAGAGTCGGGACAAGAACCACGCTCATGCCAACTCCAATATCGTTCCTTATTGTTCCGTTGAAGATCACGATGAGGGTGACTATACTCACCATCATATAGATCATCTGGAACCGCATCATCTTGCCCATGGCTGCCTGCTGGCTCTTTTCAACAGCGGGTCTGTTCATGGTCGTCTTCTGCTGCTCAGTCATGAGGCATCAATCTCCTAACTATATTCTCTGCTGCTATGTCAGGTTTTCCATCAATGTTCTGGATGAATGTTATTGTTGCCCCGGTATAGACTGAGTAAGAAGCGGCATAGTAGCGGTTAACTTCCTGGTGCTGCCTGATGTCCTCTTCATTATCACTGTCACGGCTTCTGGTGCTGTCATGCTGCCGCCTGCTGAGTATCTGTGAAGGGAGGGCCTCAATGAGATAATATGATGCAACTTTCAGTTCCCTCAACACCCACTCCGGCAGACCCGGGAGGTATCCGTCGGGTGTCTTTATTGTCATGTGGGTGTCAATGATCACATTATTCATCTTTCCAATGGCCGCTGAAGCTTTTTTCTGAAGGTTCATCTGTGTATCCACAGGTAGCTTCCTCAGTTCGTCCCTGTCCCTCACCAGGTTTATGTTTCTGGCCATTTCAAACATCAGGGTTCCGAAATTGATGATGTCGTAGTTTGTCCTGCTCTTAACTATTTCGAGAATAGTGGATTTGCCTACTCCCGCAACTCCAGATATCACTACTCTCAATTAACCACCCACGAAGAACTGCCTGATGACGGGATGCATCTCCATCAGCTGTTCCCTGCCCATAGCCTCATAGAACTGTATAACTATGCCTACGGCCAGCAGAAGGCCTGTACCGCT
>JAMCUV010000052.1 GCA_023379345.1 Thermoplasmatota archaeon | reverse complement strand
AGTTGCAGGACTTCGTCAAGAAAACAGTAACATCCCTGGAAAAAGGTATAGATGCGCTTCCACTTCTCAAGCGGCGCCTTGAGGAAAGTGAGCAGCCTGCACCAAGAAAGGTTGACAGGAAGATCCCTGCATCAATTTTCCTTGGGTCCGTGCTCATAGCGTCGGTCCTGGCCATGGTTCAGCGGCCGCTCCTGGCTGGTGTGGCCATTGCTGCCGACCTGGTTGGCTTCCTGGTTGTTCTGGCAAGAAAGTAGGTGTTTACAGAGAGGTTATGGGTTTGGGGGAAGCAGTAAAACTCCGGCCTTCAGGGATGAGATACACGGACTTCCTCCAATTAAGAAATTCATATAATTACTTAATATATCTATTTGAGTATAGACAGTCATCTGAACCCAGCTACAAACATATTAAAGATTGGACTAATAAAAGTAGGGCTGGTGCAGTCCGAATTCACGCCTGTGGAGATCGCTACTTCAGGCTTGTCTGGAATATATCCATACAGGCAGATGTCGGTCGTTGAATCAGGAAGTTCCCATGCTTCAGCGGAGGAGTAGTTCACTCCACCTTGATGGTCTTTACACCCTTGGCCGGTATCTTGATTACCAGGACACCGTTGGTGTATTTGGCTGAATAGTTCACATCCTGGTCAACCTCAACAGGAAGCTTGATCCTCTTCATGAATCTGTCTGGCCTCTGGTCCAGATACACAACGCCCTTCGTGGTGACTTCCCTTTCAGCGGATATTGTGAGTGAATCCTTCTCCAGCCTGACCGTTATGTCCTTCTTGTCAAACCCGGGTAGATCGGCCTCAATGACAATCTCGCCCGATTCCTCATACATTGTGACCGGGGGATATAGAAATGTCATTATTTCCTTGGCCCTGTCTGAGAGGTTCTTTGCAACTTCTCCTGTGAAATACTTAAGCGGGTTGTACATATTTATCATTTTAAAATTGGTACGCTGTATTTAACCTTTCCTAACAGGAATCACGTCCTCCATTAAAGGGGCAGAGCTTCCAGAATGGCAATACTGCCAGATGGCTTTACACATGTATTCCATTGCCACATTGGCTTGCAGCAATGCCAGAGCCGTGCCATGAAAAACATGGGAAGGTTGCAGTGACTTTAGGAAAAAGAATGACTATGGATGAAAATTAAGCTATTTCCTCTACAATGCCTTCCGCAGCGGAATAGGGATCCACATGATCCTCCAGGTATCTTCTGATCCTGCTGTCGTCCTGCAGGATGCCGGATATATCCTTCCTGAATTTCCGCCTCAGTTCCTCGTCTATGTGCATCTGCAATTCCGTCCTGAATTTCCTCATTCTGACCTCGGGATGATTCAGTGAGAAAGTCCTGTGCCTGTCTATGAGATCCAGAAGCTTGTCGTATCCTTCTCCATTCATGGAGTTCAGGCCAACTACCGGCGGTTTCCATTCCCCCCTTGGCATCATGGCCAGGGTTTCCTCTATGTCCTTCATGGCTATGTATGCGCCCTGCCTGTCCATCTTGTTTATGACAAATATATTCCCGATTTCCATGATCCCGGCCTTGATGGCCTGTATCTCGTCGCCAAGCCCAGGGCCAAGCACAACAACCACCGTGTCGGCAAGGTTTGAAATGTCCAGGTCTGCCTGTCCTGCTCCCACCGTTTCAACAATTATGTAATCTGAGCCTGCAGCGTCCAGTATCTTCACAGTGTCCCATATGGATCTGGATAGCCCGCCTGTCAGCCCGCGGTTTGCAAGGCTTCTCATGAAAACCCCATGCTTTGTCAGGGATTCCTGCATCCTGATCCTGTTGCCCAGCAGGGACCCTCCAGTGAACGGGCTTGATGCGTCTATTGCAACAACAGATACCTTCTTCCCCTGTTCTGAGAGCAGCGAGCATATCCTCCCGATCATGGTGCTCTTTCCGATGCCGGGAGGACCCGTTATGCCAACGATGTGTGCGTTTCCTGTCCGGGGGAAAATCTCCCTGATAAGATTCCTCACCGTATCTGAATCGCCGTCATTCTCAACAATTGTTATGGCCCTGGATATTGATCTGGCATTGCCATTGAATATCCCGGAAACAAGACTGTCAAGCACCGGGTATCACTGACCTGCACTCTTGAGTTTTCTTACTTCCTCAGCACGTTTCCTGATGTGATCAATTATGACTGAAATCTGGGTGCCGGGGCCGTAATTCCCGGATATGCCCATTCGTTCCAGTTTTGGTTTGTCAGCATCAGGTATGGTGCCGCCTCCAACAATTGCTATGTCCTTCACGCCCTTTTCCTTCATAAGGTCTGCAACTTTCTTGAAAACTGTCATGTGGGCGCCATTGAGCAGGCTGAGGGCAACCACATCAACGTCCTCGTTGATGGCTGTGTCAACGACCTGTTCCGGAGTGGGGAGCAATCCGGCATATATGACTTCCATGCCTGCGTCCCTGAATGCCTTTGCCAGTACCAGTATTCCCCTGTCGTGCCCGTCGATTCCAGGCTTTGCAAGCAGGATCTTTATTGGTCTCTCATTAAACAATGACTGGTTCTTTCCAGGTTCCAAAGACTTTCCTTCCGACATTTGAAATCTCCTCTATGGTTGCGTATGCCTCAACTGCCTTCAGTATATACGGCATGGTATTAACATCATCCTTTCTCATTGCTTCCTCCAGCTGATCCAGGGCATTTCTCACATCATTCTCATCCCTGCTTTTCCTCACTGCCTTTATGCGGTCAAGCTGCTGCTTCTGAGCGGCCTTGCTTATCTTCAGAATGTTCAGCGGCTGTTCCTCCTTCTCCGTGTATTTGTTAACGCCCACCATCACCTCTTTCCCCTCCTCGAGGCGAATCTGCCTCCTGTATGAGGTAGCGGCAATTTCCTTCTGTATGTAGCCGGCCTTGACCGCCTCAAGTATGCCGCCCATCTTCTCTATCTCATCGAAATACCTGTAGGCCTCCTCCTCCATCCTGTTCGTGAGCCACTCCATGTAATACGATCCGCCAAGTGGATCTATGACGTCAGGAATGCCTGTTTCTTCAGCGATTATCTGCTGCGTCCTCAGTGCAATCTTCACTGCATCCTCAGACGGCAGGGCCCATGCCTCGTCGTATGAATTTGTGTGAAGGCTCTGCGTTCCTC
>JAMCUV010000051.1 GCA_023379345.1 Thermoplasmatota archaeon | reverse complement strand
CAGATCACATTTGGGGAATCTGAAAGATCTCCCAGGCTGGTGGATGGCATTCTCTACTATATCAGGTACGAGAAGGAAAGAGAAACACTGATGTCAATGGGACCAGGCAAGGAGCCAAGGGAGATTGTATCTTTTGCCAAGATCGTGGACTACTCCATATCCGGGAGTGACTTACTCATAGCCGCAGCTGAAAAGGCTGACAAAGAACTCCCGTTCTACGGCGACAGGCTGAAGTACAGGTTCAACGGACGCGGTCTCCTTCGCAGTTATTATGGCCTCTACAGGATTGAGGAAAGCCCTGTTAAGATCTATGGAGGGAAGTATGACGTGCTTGGCGTAAGACATAATGGAGACCGCATTGTCATAGAAACCTCAGAATTCGGTGACGATTATTCCCTGAGTGACCTTCTGGAGATTGACTCCAGCGGCAAAGTCCTGAAGAGAATAACAGGCGAATCTGCAGAAATAAATGATTTTGACATCTCGGATAATGGAAGAATTGCATTTTCGGGTCACTACGGCCTGAAGCCGTGGGAGATCAGCAGTATCATATTCCCTGAGGAGGGGAAAAATGTTGCTCTTGGCAAGGATTCTGCAAACACCGTCATTTCGGACTCATTTGCCGGTGCAAAATATTCGGTCAGATTCCACGGGAGTGACCTTTACGCCATCGGGCAGGAGAAGTCCTCCTCATTCATATACCGCATTGGGAACAGCGTGACCAGAATGACAGGGGATCAGAGGAATATCACGGATTATGACGTCTCCGGGGTGCTGGCCTATGCATATTCCACCCAGGAACATCCCTCCATCATTCACTTCAACAGGGAATATGACCTGAATCCTGAAGTCACCGGTAAGAAGGCAGATGTCATTGAGATGGATGGCGGTGAAGGCTTCGTAATGTTTCGCTCAAGGGATTCACCTTCCCTGGTTTTTATCCATGGTGGGCCCCATGACTCCTATGGACATTCATACTTCATTGAGTTCCAGTATATGTTTCAGAACGGATATAACATAATTTTCACAAATCCACCGGGAAGCACAGGTTATGGCCAGGAATATGCGCGGGCCTGCGTGGGCGACTGGGGCGGTTCTGCCTACAACTACGTGAAAAAATTTATTGGCGTTGTCAGGGAAAAGTATGGAATCAATGAGAACCTAGGCCTCACGGGGGGATCATACGGTGGTTTCATGACAAACTGGATAGTCACGCAGACAGACATGTTCAGGGCTGCCATTTCAGAGAGATCCATATCCAATCTCCTGAGCATGGTGGGCACCAGCGACATAGGCTTCTGGTTCAACCCGCTTGAACTGAATATTGACAGGCCATATTCTGTTGATGGAATGAGGAAACTCATGGAACTCTCTCCAATCAGCTATGCTGAGAGGGTGAAAACCCCAACCATGCTCATAACAGGTGAGGAGGATTACCGCTGTCCAATTGAGCAGGCGGAACAGTTCTTCGTGGCTTTGAAGCTCAATAATGTTGAGACCGAGCTGGTAAGATACCAGGGCGATAACCATGAACATGCCAGAAGTGGGGTTCCGAAGAACATGGTTGACAGGTTGGAAATCAAACTGAAGTGGTTCGACAGGTTCCTGAAGAACTGAGTAACAACTTCATCCAGTCTCCAACCATGCCGGTATCTAACTGTGCATGTAAATATGGCTCCATTATTTCTTCGATCACTCATCTTTCAATCGAAAAAAATCGATTTCCTTGGATCTTAGCCGGGGAGGATCCTGAGGTGACTGGAAAAATCTGCGGTGAAATGCAAGCGCAATTGAAGTTCATGTCACATGATACTCATAGGTTTTGCTACCAGTAATACCAGTATGAACGAGAAACAGTGAGCCACCCATGTCCCCTGATTCACCTGTAGATGCAGATGTCACATAGAGGTCTGTCAAATCATCTCCTGCAAATGTGCAGGAAGTGATATTGATGGCCGGGAAGAGTATCTGATCAACCTTTTTCCCACTGTCTGGCTCAAATACAGAAATTCGACCACCACCCCAGTGTGCCACCCATAATCTGCCTCCGGCATCTATGGTCATGCCATCCGGGTTGCCTGGCAGATCATTGAATTCTGCCGCCACTCCGATCCTTTCCAGATCCATTGAAGAATTGTATGAGTATGCATCCACTCTGCGTTTAGGCGTGTCAATATGATAAAATACACCTTTTCTGGTGTCCCACGCAACGCCATTGGATATGGTAAGATTCACAAGCATCATTTTTGCCGTATTTCCCTTAAGCCCGTAGAGGCTACCAATGGGCCTCTTCTCCTTCAGATCCATTGTGCCGGCCACGTAATTTCCAAATGGATCGGCTTTTCCGTCGTTGAATCTGCAACCGTCTTTCCGGTCCCCGATCTCTGTAATGAGCTTATGGTTGCCTTCACTGTCAACAAGATAATAACCATGATCGACCGTTGCCGCCATATATTTTCCATCAGTTGGGACGATTGATGAGATCATTCCTATTGAGTTGAATGTGCTTATTTTCCCTGATTCCAGGCCCATGGAATGGTACCTCTTCCCCTTGATGTCAACCCAGTATATTTTACGGGTCTTGCTGTCCCATGTTGGACCTTCACCGAGATTGTCAATCTTGGAGGCGACTATTATGGGTTCCATTTTTATCAATCGAGGAGGCATATTTGAATATTCACAATGTTTTGAGCAAGAAAGCTCCGACCTTCAGGGAGGGGATGAATTGCGATGGAAGAGTTGATTTGAAACAAGAGGATTGTGTAAGCAATGATTAAAGCCCTCAAGGTGCGTTTATACCCAAATG
>JAMCUV010000050.1 GCA_023379345.1 Thermoplasmatota archaeon | reverse complement strand
GCTTTTTCAAGTACCATTGCTTCAATATTCCCATGAACATCCTCCAGGTCGGCATTCAGGTCCGGTTCAGTGGAATAAATCTCGGCAAGCGCATGAAGTATCCGGATGCTTTCATCACGTGGAATTAGGCCCTGCTTCAGTATCTGCAGGTGGTACGCAGCCAGGGCAAGTATCTCGTAATCCACCATGTGCCTGTCCGCATCTATGTCATCATCAACCATCAGCCTGTTCAGGGATGGAAGAGAATCCCCTGAAGCACCGCTGGCCCATATCTTCTTCATAACCGATCAGAAACTCTTGGAGATTTCTGCCACTGCCTTTTTCCTGACGCTGTTGGTGTTAACAGTCTGCATCCCGAAGAGTTCAACAAATCCCTTGGCATATGATTGGTTGAAGGTGTCGTGCCTGCCATAGGTAGACTTCTCGTAATTGTAGAGTGTATATGGGCTTTCCATTCCCTGTACCAGCAGGTTCCCATTCTGCAGTTTCAGTGATACAGTGCCTGATACATAGGCATTAACGCTTTTCAGGAAGCTGTTCAGGTGATCCATCAAGGGATCGAACCACAGGCCGTCATAGGTCATGGTTGTCCACTTTGATTCTATTATGGACTTGAAGGCGGTTTCTTCCCTGCTAAGTGTCATCCGCTCCAAAGACCGATGTGCGTTTATGATCACTGATGCAGCCGGGCATTCATAAAATTCCCTGCTCTTGATTCCTGTGACCCTGTCCTCAAGATGATCAATGGCTCCATAGCCTGCCTTTCCAGCCATTTCATTCAGGTCCGATACAATCTTTGCAAGCGGTTTCCTGACGCCGTTGATCTCCACAGGAATTCCTGCGCTGAATTGTATTGTAAACTCCCTGGTTTCATGCGAAACCTGATCTGGTGGCGTAACCCAGGCATAGGCGTCAACCGGTATGGCTTTCCTTGGATCTTCAAGATCCGAGCCTTCCACAGACCTTCCCCACAGGTTCTCATCGGTGGAGTATTTCCCGCCCAGCTTGACTGGAATTCCATTCTTTGAGGCATATTCCATCTCCTGGTCCCTGTTCAACCCCCAGTCCCGCACGGGAGCAATAACGTTAAGGTCAGGATTAAGGGCCCGGATTGATACCTCAAACCTCACCTGATCATTGCCCTTACCTGTGCAGCCATGAACTATGACATCACAGTCATGGGTATCTGCGGCATTCACGGCTTCGAGGGACATGAGCGGGCGTGCAATGCTTGTGGAGAGAGGATAGACACCATCATACATTCCATCAGCCATGATTTCCCTGGATATGTATCCGTTTGCGAACTCGTTCTTCACATTCTTGGTTATGACATCAGATGCACCCAGTTTCCAGGCCTTTTCAGCTATTGCGGCAAGATCGTTCTCCTCCTGCCCCACATCAAGGGTCAGGGTTACAACCTCCATCCCCATCTTCTCCTGCAGCATCTTCAGAATAACAGAAGTGTCCAATCCTCCGGAATACAGCAGCAATCCACGCTTATACATTGGAGGGTCATTCCCAGCTCCATATTTCAATCTTTTCAACAATATTGATAGAATTACTAATAATATGAAATAAATAACAGTTATAATCTCAATAATACTAATATGACCCTAAAAATTGATATCACGCTACAACGTAAGATGTAAGAAAGGCTTTATTGCCGTTTAAGATGGTCTATTGATATTATGGATTTCAAAAATGTGTTTGGATATGCCCGGGAAACTGATGCCATACTGATCATCCAGGGGGATGAAAACTCCGTGGACAAGACATTTTTTTATCTTACCGGTGTTGACGGAGGGCTGTTTGAAGGTTCAGCACTCATTGTGAAACCAGACGAAGTGAAGATAATAACATCCGCTCTGGAGGAAGAGACGGCAAGAAAGACGGGACTTGAGGTCATAGTGGCAAACGGAAAAACTGAATTCGAGAAGACCATCAAGGACAACCTGGGAGGCCTTGACTCCATAGGGCTGAATTATTCTGCACTGACTGTGAGCAGATACAAAGATGTACTGCGTATAATTCCTGACAAGGAATTTGTCGATGTCTCATCATCCATAATGGAAGCACGCAGGATGAAGTCACCCGAGGAACTGTCAAGAATAAGGGAAGCCGCAAAAATAGGCAGCGAGGCCTTTGAGAGCACAGTAACAAAGCTCAAGGAGGGCATGACTGAAAGTGAGGTTTCGGCCCTAATAGCCTACGAGATGATGAAGCTCGGTGCTTCAGAACCATCATTCAGCACCATAGTTGCATTCGGTGAGAACGCATCCATGCCCCATTATTCACCGGGAGACCGGAAACTGAAGAAGAATGATTTTGTGCTCATAGATTTCGGGGCAAGATATCGCAGATACTGCTCAGACATCACAAGAACCGTTGTGTTCGGGCGTGCAAGTCCAGATCAGCGCGAGATGTATGATGTCGTATTCAGGGCGCAGGACGAGAGCATGAAAACCATTAAGGAAAACGTCAACGGGAAGGATGTTGATGCCGTTGCCAGGAAGATAATAGATTCCACAAAGTTCAAGGGTAGATTCATTCATTCACTGGGACATGGCCTGGGCATGGATGTCCATGATCATCCCGCACTTTCTTCGAACTATGATTTCCCGCTTAAGGCAAACATGGTTGTGACCGTTGAACCCGGAGTATATGTCCCAAGGGTGGGCGGAGTGAGGATAGAGGACGACGTCATTGTGAAGAAGGATGGCTTCGAGCTTATCACAACAGCTCCAAGGGAACTGATGGAAATATCGTGAGATGATACCCGCAGGCACCAACATATACCTTGATGCAGATGCGACGAGAATAAAGGGGTTTCTGGAATCCAACGACAGAGAAAGCGAAAGGCTCAGGCACAATGCTTTCCGCCTCATAGTTGAGGCCATGAATGACCAGGAATCGCGGGAAATCACATCCGCTGAGGACCTCAGGTGTCTCCCGCTTACCCTCTGGATCCTCAGAAGGATTGGCGAACCTATCCTGACCTCGAGGGTGCTGAACCATGCTCGTGATTTGCTGGAAGGCTTTCTCATGAGCAGGACAATTGCCAGCGAGTTTGTTCCAGATTACGCAAGGAGATACGGCGTAACCATGGAGTATGATGAAATGACTGGCCTCTATATGGTCCGTGCCGGTGAATTCGTGAACCTGACTTCCCGGCTGAGCGGTTACAAATACCGCCTCATCTACCAGAGCATGAGGCATGGGACAGTATACTGCGACAGGGAAGTGGCGGCGAAGATTGTAAGGGAAGCATTTGTCAGGAAGCTGTCCTCAATATTCAATGGCCTGTCAGACGAGGAAAGTTATTCCATAACCGCTCCAGTCAGTGACAATATCGATGAGATAATTGATATTTTCCAGAAGTCTGGCATCAAGAAGTCCATTGACCTGGGTGAGGTCGATGCTACCCTATTTCCGCCCTGCATAAAGGAGTATATCACCCAGATGCGGGACGGTGTCAATCTCCCGCACATGGCAAGATTCACCCTTGTAAGCTTCCTGCATAAGATAGGCATGAACAACGAGGGGATCATAGGTCTCTTCAAAACTGCTCCCGATTTCAATGAGCGCATGACCACATATCAGGTGAACCATGTGACCGGCGAGATTTCAAGCACTGAATATTCTCCACCAAAGTGCACGGTACTCAGGTCAAACCATCTGTGCTACTGGGGCGAAGATCCAATATGCCACCGGGACTGGCTGAAGCATCCGCTTCAGTATTACACATACAAGAAAAGAAAAAAATCAGGAGAGCTTCCTCTCAATAAGGCTAAGAAGAGTTGATTTTTTTACATTTGCCTCCACGATGAACATCTTGGACTTTTCCCACGGTACGCGCGGATATCTGGCATCGCGAACCTCATACTTTATGTTCATGGACTTCAATATCTCCTCAAGCTTGCTGTCGGTAAAATTCCTGGCAGCGTCAAGAGATACTCTTCTTCCCAGCCTCCTGCTGGATTTTGGGTTAAAATACTGGCTGTACAGTGTCAGGGTCATAGGAGAACTGCGTTAACAACCCCATCCTGACCCGGCCTGGATGTCACTCTGGCATCGCCAAGTTCAGTCTGAATAACAGTTCCTCTGGACATTATGTTTCTCTGCACGTAATGTGGATTTGCTGGATTCTCCTTAACTGTCTTTATTGGGACGCTTTTGGTTGTCCTGTCCTTTGGATTATAGACATTGGCTTTCTCCGCCCTCATGAGCACAGATTTTGAATTCCCGCCCATTGTTCTCATAACCTTCCTTGCTTCCGGCCCAATCCTCGTGAGGGTTGGTTCTCTACCAAGTTCATATCTTCTCTTGCTTCTTCCGGCTTTAAGCTTTCCGCCTGTGAATTTTTTTGTAGCTTTTCCCTGAAATATTGTCATTAAATCATCACTGCTTTTCCCCGATTCTATGGGGCTGTACCCATGGAAATTATTATTCTATATTTAAAGCTGAGGCATCAGATTCTTGATTCTGTCTATCAGCCAGTATCTCCTTTCAACGCTTGATATTATGATGGAATGTCCTGTGGGTTGCCCGCCCACAATCCTGTCCATGATGAGCTTGTTCTGTGCATGCCAGAATCCCTGCTCCAGCTCATAGAATACGGATTCAACCAGTTTGTGCTTTGCTCTGAACAGGGAATCTGTCACCTCAGAATTTACAGTGTCCCAGTCTCTCCAGTAGTTTGATAGGTAACTGTAGATGGTGTCGTCAATCAAATCAATCATATTCTTCTTTACTGCAGCTTCGGGTGTGCTTGTGGATTTCCTGAAGAACTCTTCACGGACCTTTAGAAATTGAGCAGGATCCTGGCTGCAATCTACAATCCTTGATCTTAATTTTTTCCTTAACGCCGTTCCCAGTTCTCCTGCCACGTCCTCCTTTTCAGTCAGGAAAATAATGTCAGGGGCTATCTGGTTCAATTTTTCCACAATGGAGGGAACATTATATCCATTCACATCCGTTCTCAGGCTGGACGCAGAAGCTAAAACCTGCATTGTTGGATAACTCATACCAATACCTTAACTTTTAGTTTTATCATTTAATGCGGAATCGAAAATAAACAGTTAAGCGAAAATAATAATACATTATGATACTTAACTAAAAAGATGGCCAAGAGAAAAATTGAACAGTTGATAGGGTTTATGGGGGGCCTAATAGGTGTTGTTCTGGCAGGTCTAGCTTTGGCCATTTCACACATATCAAAATTGTTTGGGGGTGTTGCGAGCTTATCTGGACCTGCTTACGTCGTGCTCCTGTTCAGCCTGATTGGTCTCTTTGGTGCACTGATGGTTTCGTCCAGAAAGCACGATGGCGGCATAATAATGATCGTCATTGGCGTGGCTGGCCTCATCGCACTGGGAAGTGTCTGGTTTGCTGTTCCATTTGTGCTCCTCATCATAGCAGGTGCCATTGCACTTCTTTGATGGCGCCATACTATGGAATAACTTAATTATAAAAATAAGCATATGTAGCATCGTATGCTGAACATGCTGGAGCTTGTGGCACTGATCTCAGCGATTTCCCTATCCCTTTTTACGCTGCTGAAGTGGCCTAAAAGATTCTGGATGTCTTACCTGGTTGGTTTGGCATTTTCGGCTCCAGTATTCTTACTTTTTCACACGTTCATGCCTGCAATTGTATTTGTGATTGCGGTTATAAGTGCAAGGGTGCTATATACCAGGAGATTCTTCTTCATAATGCCGCTCCTTCTCATCATAGGTGGCATACTTTATGCATTGCGGGTTCAGGCTGTGGATTGGGAACTCTTTGACATCGCTGTGGGTCTGGGTACTGCTGTTTCTCTGCTTACGGACAGGAAGAGCCTCCATTACGCAGCCGATAATGACAGATCGAAGGGGAGTGACAAACACAGGGAGATCACCCGGGACCTGGTACAGATTGGGGCAGGTATCGTCATGATTCTTCTGGTCCTCATAATGGGCGAGGGCCATGGAAGAATTGCCATCACCATGGCTGTCTTCCCGTTCTACATCATTGGCAATTACTACGCACTTTTTCCTGCAAGCACCATTGCAAAAACACTATTCAGCCTTGAAAGGCAATCCTCACCCCTTGGAATGGGTGCAATATGGTTTGCGGCCGGAATGCTCATAGCCATGGGAATAGTGGATTCCACACATGTGTTGGCAGTGATAATTTTCGCCACAACAATAGGCGATCCCATGGCAACATTATTCGGTATAAAGATACGTTCACCCAGGATCCCGTATAACAGGCGCAAGTCTGTTTCCGGCTTCATGGCCATATTTGTTTTCTCAGGCGTATTTGGATATTTCATGATAGGCTTTGCTGGCCTTGGCATAGGCATAATATCGGCTGTTGTGGAAAGTATGGCTTACTATCCATTTGATGACAATTTCATTCTGCCGGTGATCCTGGGTGCAATTGGCTCTATTATCTGACCTGACCAGGTTCTAAGGCTTTCTGTAGTAGAAGATCTCCTTTGCCGATGGTGATGGCCTGAAGCCAAGCTTCTCGTATATACGGACGGCTTCATTGCCCTCTGTCACCCAAAGCTCTGCAGTCTCAAATCCAAGATCCTTCAGCCTGTTCAGCGAATTTATCATCAGCGTTGTTGCGAGCCCGTTCCCCCTGTAACCCCTGTTCACAAAGATGTCAACAATCATGGAACTGCTTCCGGTTATCTGTTTTTCTGGCTTCGTCGTGGCTAAGATTGCCGCAATGAGTTTTCCATGATGTCGAACTATGTTGCTGGCTGACGGAACTATTGTACCATACGCCCCATTGAAAATGGTCTTTGCCATGGAAACACGGTCCGCTTCACTTGTGGTGTGGAAAAGAATGATGTCAGGTGTTCCGGCGTATGCATCAAACTCTGCTCTTGAATATTCCTGGTATGTGGTATTTGCCACGGGCAGCACCTCAAATTCCTTGGGGAATTTCTCGTTCCTGAGGTTGAATTCATCCAGTGAAATCTCCATCTTGTCCCGCCTCACCCTTGTGTAGCCACTGTCAGTGAGGAGTTTTGCGGAAGTATCCTCGGCCCTGAAGATCTCATTGATCATCAGGTACTTCCCCTGGGCCTTTGCAATGTTCTCTGCCCATTCAACAAGGTTGCGAACTCTATCGCCCGTTGCAAAAGCACTGTCAGTGAATCCCAATGATCCGTAAATTCTATCATTGAGGAGAGCGCTCTCCATAACGAATGCATAGCCTGCAACAGTTATTCCGTTAAGTATGATCCTGGATTTGATCTTGTTTTCATTCAGCCGTTCGATAATATCGCGGTATGTTTCTCTGATGGCAACATCAGGATAGATCTCTTCCAGGTACTTTATCTGGCCTTCAAGGATAGGTGCCCAATCTATCTTGACATTACTTATTTCCATGGTATCCCCTAAGGAAAAATTGCTTAATATTTTTTCAGATTGTGGTGGAAACCTCTTACATGTAACAGAACACCCTTATATGCAAATTGGGGCTTCCCTATTGAGAATATGGATGATATATCCAGGACAGAGGAATTCAACAGGGAGGCAATTGCCTATTCCGAATATTACAAGGGTAAAATCCAGGTTCTTCCAAAGGTCCCGGTCAGGGGCCTGCAGGATTTTTCTTTTTGGTACACACCAGGAGTTGCTGCAGTCTCCCTGAAGATAGCCAAGGATCGTGACAGTTCTTTCGAACTGACAGGAAGATGGAATTCGGTGGCAATACTTACCGACGGTTCGAGGGTTCTGGGGCTAGGAAACGTGGGCCCGGAGGCCGCAATGCCAGTCATGGAAGGAAAATCCCTGATTTTTAATGTACTTGGGGCGGTGAATGCCGTCCCTGTTCCAATAAGGATAGGGAGCAGGGAGGAATTCATAGGTGTTGCAAAGGCACTTGAACCTACCTTTGGCGGATTCAACCTGGAAGACATAGAATCCCCGAAATGCTTCTATATCCTTGAAACCCTGCAGAAAAGCCTTTCTATTCCTGCCTGGCACGATGACCAGCTTGGAACAGCGTGCATCACGCTTGCAGGAGTCATTAACGCTCTCAGGGTGATAAACAAGAAGATTGAGGATACAAGAGTGGTTCTTCTGGGATCAGGAGCTGCCAACATAGCGGCTGCACATCTCCTGGCTGCGGCCGGTTTCAAGAAGGGCAACATGATACTGGCTGATTCCAAGGGAATACTTGAGCCGGAAAGGGAGGACATGGACAGCCTGATGATAAACAACCCCTGGAAATATGAGCTTGCAATGCAGACAAATTCGGAGAGGCTCAAGGGGCCATCTGAAAAGGCATTCAAGGGCGCAGATGTCATAATTTCTGCATCAAAACCTGGTCCCGGCACAATCAAGCCGGAATGGATCAAAACAATGAACAACGATGGCATAGTCTTCGCACTGGCTAACCCCATACCGGAAATATGGCCGGAAGAAGCAAAGAAAGCAGGAGCAAAGATCGTGGCAACAGGTAGAGGAGATTTCCCGAACCAGGTGAACAACAGCCTTGTGTTCCCGGGCGTATTTCGTGGTGTTCTTGATGCCAGGGCAAAGGGGGTCAACTTTGACATCATGGTTGCAGCATCTTATGAAATCGCCAATTTCGTGAAAAACCCCGACGAGGATCATATTGTGCCTACAATGGATGACTGGGAGCTCTATCCCAGCGTTGCGTCCGCTGTGGCATCAAAAACTGTAGAAATGGGCCTGGCGAGGAAGACAAACTCAAGGGAAGGCTTCTACAAAACTGCACAGGAGCTCATAGAATTCAATAGAAATATGTTTCTGAAAATGATGGATGAAAAACTCATAAGGGATTTGCCTGGAGGTATTAAGAATGAAAGATAAGATTGTGGTTAGGGAAATGCTTGCTGCTGATATTGATGGATCTGTGGATCTGATACTGAGGCTAAAGAAGCTGAATGGAGAATTCGACTCCATATTTGTGGTCTCAGATAAGGCAAAGAAGGATGCCGAGGATCGCCTTAAGGAAGCCGTAAAAAACCCAGAGAGGCACATATCTCTCCTGGCAGAAAGGGGCGGAAAAATACTTGGAGTCCTGCTCATAAATATCCTGGACAGGTGCTATTACCTTCCTGAGAAGGAGGCAAGAATAACCGATTTCTACATAATGCCTGAGTTCAGGAGATCAGGCGCGGGAAAGATGCTTATTTCAAGGAGTTACGAGGAACTGAAGAAGAGGAAGATAAGCATAATCACTGCCGAATTCCCGTCGCAGAATCTCATTGCCCTGAGATTTTACAAGGGTCTGGGATACAGGGAAATCGTAGGCATATA
>JAMCUV010000049.1 GCA_023379345.1 Thermoplasmatota archaeon | reverse complement strand
TTCTCCTGGACTTCAGTAGCTTCGTCAAAACCTATTTTGTGCAGTGAATTTAAAAGTTCACTTTTCAGCTGGAATTCTTCGAATTTTGTCATTTTAACACTCTTGCGTTGCGAACTCAGAAAAATTAAATGTTTCCTGCGTTATCGTCGGTTACTATATTCAGCACGAGTATATAAAAATAAGTTAGCCTACACGGACATGAACGCAAATATATTGTAACGCAAAATTACAATAGTTCTCATTTTGACTTCCTGTTCCTCATGTTTTTCCCATAATTGCGGTCTGCGATGTCCATGACTGACCTGCCCATAAATGGAATTACCTGTGCTGACATACTCCCACAGCTAAAGCATGTGGGGTTCTCACTTTTGCTTAGCTTTCGTCTTCATCCCTCACTGCCATGACAGTTTTGCTGGAACCTGTTACAGAGTTCTGGCGTCTTTCCAGTCCTGAAGGTTGCGCCTCTGTGGGTATCAGTGCTCCACTTGCATGCATCCCTGTCTGCATGCAATCGGGATGTGTCTTTACCCATTCCTCTGCCAAGACTGCAGAACGGAGACATTCCCAACCTCATGCTGAAGTCCTTCCGGATCAATCAATGCATGGGGATTTTCATGCATGACTTTCTCATGATATTTCACATGAGGAGTTTCATGCCTGAATTTCAATGCCACTGCGAGATATATAGATTCACATTCATCCCACGACCCAAGTCGTGGGCTTTCTGCTTAAACGATCGTAATATCAACAGACACCTTATGGGCATTTTTCTCATGGAAGCTGACAACATCCTTAAAAAGGGTGCCCAATTCCCGCATCATGGCAGAATTCAAATGCTTTGTGTGTGCTAAGCCAGTTAAAACAGGTGAAAAATTCACGTTCACCAAGGAAGGATCGGTTCACTTCGACTGTTTTGTATCAAAGCGCAGGAAAGAAGTGTCACCGGAAAAACAGGAGGACCTGAGGATCATGGCAAACATACTGGACAGCGAACTGCAGCACCTGCTGAATATCCTTGCGCTGCAGAATACACCGGATTCGGTGAAGGAAAAGGTCCGGGTTAAATACAAGGATATTGAAAAGGCAGCCGGCGAAACAACAAGAATGATCTCGGAACTCTGAAAATCACCGGGACTCCTTTATCATGAAATAGGGGTTCTTTTTCTCCCCCTGATCATATACTATCTTGTTTGAGGTCTCAAGTGCCTCGGCAACCTTTTCTGAATCAAGTGCCGGATGTTTCCTGAAATTCCAGTACAGATTGTACGTCTGAAGGATGTATCTGGGAAAACCGAAAAATTCCCGCAGATATTGTGGCATCATCTTAAGTATGAAACTATAGGCATTGTCCACCAGCTGTGTCTTGATAGCGCTTCTTTTTACGCCCTTCAGCTTATCCCTCAGGAATTTGTGTATGTAGAAACTGTATGAAGCATAAAACTGAGCGATCTGATCCCTTACCGGGCCAAAGCCGGTTTTCATCACCGGGGTGAGCACATCGTACCTGTCCCAGTCCAGGGTGAAGAGCGCATTTGTTCTCAGAGCGTCGTCAAAGATTCTTGTCCCGGGCAGAGGTGTGTAAATTGAAAATTGAACAGCATCTGCGCCTGCAGCTTCAAGCTGTCTGGAGAAGCGAATTGTTGAGATTATGTCCCTGAATTTCTCATATGGTGCCCCGATCATCATGCCTATGAGAACAATTATCCCGTTCTGATCGAGAGTCTTTACCGCCTGCACAGACTGAGGAGTAAATTCACCCTTGTGCATTTTTTTCAGGATTTCTTCGCTGCCGGATTCAACTCCCAGGAACGATATACGCATTCCGGCCTGAGATGCTTTTTTTATGAGCTCTGGATACTTGGCGGTAACATCAGCCCTCATCTGCACTATCCATTTCATGTCAAGTTTCTCTTCTATGATCATGTCAAATAGCTCATCCCTTTGCTTCACGTTGGGATGCACCACAAAAATGTCATCTGTGAAAAATATCCAGTTGTAGCCAGCGGCCTTGGCAAGACGCATTTCTTCCAAAATCCGCTCATTGGATTTATTTCTCCACATGTTCCCCCAGGTTGGTGTCACGGAACAGAAATCACATGCATATGGGCAACCACGTGAGGTTTCAAGGCACATGACCTTATCATCTGCTCCAAACACGCTGAATGTATATCTTGAAGGGTCCAGGAGGTCAAGCGGTGGCATGGGTAGGCTGTCCAAGTCCGCAATGAGCTTCCTGGGCAAGTTCCGCTTTATGTTCCCGTTGCTGAGATAGACAATGCCCGGTATATTCTGGAATCCGGTGTTCTCTGCCACGGCTTTCGCAATTTCATAGATGGTCTCATCGCCCTCTCCAAGAACAGAAATATCAAAACCTGATCTTATGATCTCTTTGGGAAGGAACGTCGCATGGTGCCCGCCTGCCACCAGTATAGTATCAGGGCTTCTTTCCTTGATCTTTCTGGCAATGTAGCCAGCAGTATTGTGCGCTGCTGTGGCATGCAGCGTAATTCCAACAAGATCCGGCTTGAATTTGACGGCCTCTTCAACAGCATCATCCAGGGTGAGTTTGTCTCCCTCCATATCTATAATTTTGATGGAGCTGTCCGGTAATCTCCTGATCTCTCCAGCAAGGGCCAGAAGGCTCAGCGGGGCAGGAAGAAATCCCCATTTGGTCATATATGCACTGCCTGTCTTGTTTGAAGGTCTGATTAGAACTGCCCTGATTGCCATGTTTAAAAATTAAATTCAATATCATATTCTTTGTGTCAATTTTTTGCTGACATTATTTTTATTATGAATTCATGAATTATTAGTTTACCTTGTAAAAAAGCTTTTTGCGATATATATTTTTCATTATGAAACTACTCAGGGCATGATAATAGATATCAATATATGTTTAGATTAATTTAATAATCGCTGATGAGTTTAGGATGACGTTTTTGTTTGGCAAATCGGTCCTTTCAACATTTTATAAAAAATTGTGCGATCCTAATTCCATGGAAAATTAGACAAATCTATTGATCTAGGTTAAAAATGTCGTAGTTCTGCCATATCTCGAATTATGAACGGATGAAATAGATGCTTCAGGAAATCGGAGTGAAAAACCAACTGTCCACGTCTAGCGTCATGATGCCGGGATCGGGGTTCGAACCCGAGACCTCCGGATTTCTCAGAACATTCCATTCTTATGAGTCCGGCGCTCCTCCAGCTAAGCCACCCCGGCACAAAAAAATCAGGATGCCTGTTCTATTCCAGGCTCTTCAGTGTTAACTGCGTTTCCGCTGTTCTCGTGTGTGACGAGCACGGACTTCCTGAGCTCAATCTTCCTGATTGGGTATATATCCTTCGCCGCGTTTATAATGTCGTTGTATATGTCGTCACCAACGACGTACTTGGCAAGATCTCCATAGGTCATGGTGCGGGATTTCTCGTCCAGGAATGAAAGAACTGAGTTTCTGATTTCCACTCTCTTGGATGCATTAAGCTTCCCATCGGTGACAATAACCACCTTGAGAACCATCTTTGAACTGTCGGATGCTGTAACTTCATGAATGATGTCTATTCTCTCTTTTCTGCGCCTGACCATTCTTCTAATGTAGTCATCGCTAAGGGAGTGACCGAGGAATTCAGTGGAACACTTTGTTCCCTGGCAGGAAAGGATCTTGAATATCATCTTTGCATTGGCTCTTTTGAAATTGCCTGTGAAATCTGAAACCGGAACCTCAACCTTCCTACCAACCATGCTCTCAGGCGAATTTCCGAGACTGAGTGTAAGCTCTTTTCCGCCGAAATAATCAGGTGATATTACGGTGTACCAGTTTTTCTCCTTGAATTTGTCCTTTCCCTTCTTCGAACTTCTATCCTTTGCCATTAAATCCCTCTGAATTTTCTGTGATATATCGTGATGTCAGCGTAATGCTGATTTTGAATTAAAGGTTTCGATGTAATGGGTGAGATCAGCGTGAAAGCGCTGCAGTCATGCAGTGGGCTCCACCGTATCCGCCCGTCAGTTCACTCAGCTTAACCTCCACATGGTCTATGCCATGATCCTTCACAGCCCTGCTGTTAGGAAAGAGGTCATTCCGCCCCTTATTCTCCAGATCCTTCTTCACTTCCCGTTCCACATAGTCCGGAAACACGTGTTGACCAAGAAGCCTGTCAAGTACTGTTGCAACGTTGACTGCAACAATTTTCCTGTCCCTGAGTGTGAGAAAGTTGGATGAATACCCGAGCTGCTCTGCCACACTCAGTTCTACCAGATTGAAGCCTTTCTTCTTCAGGTAACTGAACAGTGTATCTTTCCCCATTTCAGATCCCCTGTCCGATCCTTTTCCTGAATATACGGTCAGTTCAGCCTTCCGCATTAATTCACCGGCACCGACTGCAACGCCATCACCGGCAATATTGAAGTAGGTGTCAAGGTGCATGTTCACCATTGGATCTTTTGGGCTTCCAGCCATGAAATCATAGATGGGGTTATTGACCACTGCAATCTCGTCGAAGTCCAGAAGACCCGATCTTATTGCCTGCATGGCACCATCCAGATTGGTCCTTGATCCTGTTCCAATCAGTGCAAACTTCCCTGCTGGCATGAAGTCACCTCCCTCAAAGACACCGTTCTCTGAAATTGTTATGGAACTCTTCTCCCTGAGGGCCCTGGAAATAACGAACTGAGTGATCTCTGGTTCCTTCATTCTCTGCAACCTCTTCATCTTTCCAAAGATGACTCCGCCTGGAACCACGGCCTGCTGATCCCTCATGAAATACAGGTTTGCAAGGGGCACATTGGAATAAACCGTAGGATATTCGCTACCCGGTTCACTGTCCTCCTTCAGGTCAATGGATGGTTCAAGTGTTATGATGTTGAAAAGCGTTGACGAATCCAGGTATTTTATATTCCTTTCAAGTTCTGCCATCGCCTGCCCCGACCTGCTGAGGTTCCCGAAGAATCGTACGGTGTTCAGGACTTTCTGCTCCAGTTCCTGCCGAAAATCAGGATTCTGGTCGGCTGCGTCCACCACTGTGTTCCTGAGCAATCGCACCCTGACTCCATTTTCTTTCAGCACCAGCTCAAGATTCTCGTGTTCCTGAACTGCAACTCGTGACTTGAAGGGCCTTTCAAAGAGAAACGCCTTGGGCGCCAGCATGGCATAATCGATTTCGGTGCCTGGCCTGTGCATCATGACCTCCTTTAGCGGATCCCATTCAGATCTAATGTTCATAAGTTCACGCCGATGGAGATGACAGGGTTGAATAATAATAATGCCGCTAATTCCTCTTTACTATAAATTTGCCGTTATATTCAAAGGCACTGACCTCCCCACTGAAACTGCCCTTAACATAGTGAGTGGTGAATGTAACGCTGTCCATTATCTGTGTCTCGTCGTTTCCAGACGCGAGCACAATATATTTCCTCAGTGGAACAACCTCGCTGGAATATGTGTATGATCCAGAATAAAAGTCATTCTGCTGTACGTCCAGCCTTCTCTCCGATGAAACGTCTATTAATTTCAGGGTATTTGCCGTGGCAGTCTCAAGAATATACGTTAGCCCGTTATGGTACATCAGTGTGCCTGCCTTGAGATTCATCAGTCTAACAAGGTATGTGTAACGGTAGAAGTCCTCTCCTTCCTTCCTGCCGGCAAGCTTTTTCGTGGTCTTTATTTCCGAGAAGAAGTTATCATGCAGGAATTTTGAAATTTTAAGCGCATCATTCTTCTTGCCTATATACAGATCAAGGCCTTCCCTGAGCCTCACAATCTTTGAAACAAAAGAATCATTTGAGCTGCTCTCCATGTTGACCAGGAAGGGATCGATGAGATCCATTGCACTGTCAATGATTGGAGAATATTCGGCGTCAAGAGTCCTCATCTGGATTATGGCCTCATAATATGATCCCGTGATCTTGTTGCAGGTTGGACAGCTGTTCAGAAGAATCTTTCCGGGTATGCTCAGGTTGCGTGGCTGCGACACCAGGTTCTTGTAGTCGGCAGTCACAAGGAAGTCAATCCTGCCGTCAGTCCTCTGTATCTCAATGGAATCAGCAACAACCCTCAGTTCCGTTCCGGTTTCGCCACTGGAAATATGCTTTTCAATTTTTGAGGCCAGATTTGCCTTCATTGCTGATCTGTGCCACCTGTTTCCTATCTTGTATGAGCCACACTTGGGGCATATGGTTATGTCTATTGAACCCGTTACAGAAATCTGCAAACTCTTGCTCAGGCACTCAAGGCACTGCCCATGATCCACTGCCTCATTCTTATCGCAGACGATACACTTCATACTTCATTCCGGTATTACCCCATCCCTCTTATAGCTTTTAACCAGAGCAGATGAGATAAGGTGTTTCCTTATTTCTGTGGTCCCACCACCTATCTGCCCGAGGATTGCATCACGTAGAAGACGCTCCACACCAAAGTCCTTCACGT
Organism: Thermoplasmatota archaeon; assembly: GCA_023379345.1. GTDB lineage: Archaea > Thermoplasmatota > Thermoplasmata > Thermoplasmatales > Thermoplasmataceae > UBA509. The sequence goes on along the minus strand of JAMCUV010000049.1, from coordinate 4,964 downwards.
ACCCATATCCGCCATGTATCTGGATAGCTTCCCGTGCAATGTATTCGGCGCTTTCCGACGCATGCAGCACTGCTGATGCTGCTGAAAGTGAATCCAGCGGATCAGCCTCCACCTTTACCAGAGCATCCTGGGAAATTAGCCGGCTTGTCCTGTATCGCACATACATGTACGCTAATTTTTCCTCTATGAGCTGAAATTCATAAAGATGCCTGCCGGACTGTTTCCTTTCCATGGAATACTTCAGGGCAATGTCCAGTGCCTTTCTTGCCACCCCAATAAACAGAAATGCCAGTATGATCCGCTCTGAGTTGAGGCCGCTGAGCATTATATGCTTCCCGTCTCCGATTTTTCCAAGTATGCGGGAATGATCAAGCTCTATCCTGTCAAAGAAGACTGTTCCGGTTGGAGAACCGCGCATTCCCATCTTCGAGAATTTGTTGCCCCTGGAGAAACCCGTGTCTGTGGCCAGGACAGCGAACGCAGAATGCCCGTCATCGGTTCTGGCGTAGGTGAGCAACAGATCGGAATAGGGCGCATTGGTGATAAGGGTTTTCGAACCGCTGAGATAATACCTGCCGTTTTCCTTCACTGCCTGCGACTTCATTGCAAGCGCATCCGAACCAGACCCAGGCTCTGTCATTGCCAGGGAACCGATCCATTCGCCGGAGCAGAGTTTTGGGACGAATTTCTCCCTTATTTCCCTGCTGCCGTTTCTGTAAAGGTTGTCAAGACAGAGATTGCTGTGTGCCGCATATGAGAGTGCAAGGGATGCTGATTCATAGGCTATTTCCTCAGTAACTATGGCCTGTGCAAGATAATCCATCCCTGAACCTCCGAATTCCTCTGGAATGGTTATCCCAAGCAGGCCCATCTTTCCCATTTCTCTGAATATTTCCACCGGGAATTCGTCATGCTCATCCATTGTTGCTGCAACAGGAGCTACTTTTTTGGAAACGAATTCCCTTACCGTATTCTTCAGGATCTCGTGCGTTTCAGGCAATCTGCTCTCTTCCATAATGTGAAAGTAATGAATAGCTTGTTATTAGTTTGCTGGTTTGGATATATTGCTGTTATGGTTTTCAGTATCACAACATTAATAATTCCCGTCATTATACAGCAACGTATGCCTGCTGTCAGGCTGTCCAATACGCAACGCAACAATCCTGGACTCACATCCGGGTACGTTTGAATGAATGCAGTTGCTGGTAATGGCATTCAGCAGGGAAGGTGAAGGATGTACATTATAATTGAAGATGAATACATAGCCAGGATACCACCGGAGAAACTGGGATTCGATTACGGGGAGGCAGTTAAGGATGTTTCCAAAGGATCCCTTGAAGGAAAGCTCATCGATCTCAAGGACCCGGCTGACGACACCCGGATGCTGGGAAAGTGCTACGTGGTATCCATCATGAATGTGGAAAGGCTGGGAGAAGGAACCATAGTGCACGGAGACGGCGGTGTATATCAATCAATCAAATTCAAGGCACTCGCATATTATCCTGAAATGCAGGAGATTGTGGAGGGCATCGTGGTTTCAGTGCAGAACTTTGGCGCGTTCATCAAGTTCGGGCCATTTGAGGGGCTCCTGCATAAGAGCCAGATAATGGATGACAGAATAGATGTGGATATGGCGAACCAGAGGTTTATCGGTAAGGAAACCAAGAGAGACATCAAGGCCGGAGACAGGGTGAGAGTCAGAATAGTGTCTCTGAACCTCAATTCTTCAACACTTGAGGACAGCAAGATTGGATTTACCATGAAACAGAGCGGACTTGGCAAACTGGAGTGGCTCGCCAGGAAAATTGAGAACTGAGGCAGGAAAATGAAGCAGGTTTACAGGGCATGCAAGAAGTGTCACCTTATCACCACAGAGAAGAACTGCCCCATACACGGGGAAGAGAAGACATCGGCAGAATGGTTTGGGTTCGTCATCGTGACTGAACCAAAACTTTCCATAATAGCAGAGAGGGCAGGCATTACAGAACCTGGTGCATATGCAATTAAGGTCAGGCAATGAATTTCTCGTAGGAAATGAGCTTAGGGAGAACATAGCAAGCTATGCCGGGAAGCTGTGCACTCCTTCTGAGGTTCGTGCAATGTCAGCGAAATCCCGCATAATTTCCGTTGGAGACGTGACAACAGAAGTTCTACACAAGAATGGAATACAACCCTTCCTGGAGGTCGTGGATCTCAGGACCAAGAGAAATATTCGGGGGGAATTCCAGAGTCAGGCCGGATCGGAGCATGTGCGGAACCCGCCTGGGGCGATTACCCATGACATGTTTCTTCTCATAAAGAGAATGCTCTCCGGGAACGGCGGAAGAATTGAGGTGGATGGCGAGGAGGATCTCGCGGTTATACCAATAATTTTTTATTCAGACATAAATACAGTGGTAACCTACGGAGTTCCGGATGTGGGCATGGCCTGCATCAAAGTGGACGAAGCCATTAAGGATGAGGTTAAAACACTAATTGAAAGGATGGAAATCAGATGCCAGAATTGAAAATAGAAAACGTGAATGACAATGTTCTCCTGCATAGAAAGGAGGTCAGGTACAGGCTTGTTTTCAAAGATGAGCCCACACCAAGCAGAGACAAGATCAGGGAAATTATTGCCAAGAATACAGGATCTCCGAAGGATCTTGTAATAGTTGAGAGGAACCTTCAGGAAACAGGGAAAAATGAGGTCAAGGGGTACTCCAAGATATACAAGGATAAGGAAAGCGCAATGCTTTATGAACCGGATTATGAACTGATCAGGAACGGGCTCAAGAACAAAGAGGGTGAAGGCCAGTGATGAAGCGTGAACTCTATGTCCTCGAGGATTCCAAGCTGGTCAGGAAGAGAAGATTTTGCCCCAGATGTGGGCCCGGTGTATTTCTGGCAGAACATGCCGATCGTTTCACCTGCGGGAGATGCGGTTATACAGAAATAAAGAAAGAACCAAAGGCTCAGGAACAGAAACCAAAGGAAACTAAACCAAAAGCCAAGAAAGAGAAGGCTCCCGCCAAGAAGGAAGCCGAGAAGAAAGAAGAACAGAAGAAAGAGTAATTCAAGGGATACGTTGATCCTTAACTCCTTGTTTTTTGTGCAATAGGGATCGCCTTTTCTCACACTTTAATCTTCATGAAGTGCCTGTTATATGGCATCTTCAACATATTGCGAAAGATCTTTATACATATTACGCATACTATGTAATATGACTGCCCTTCCTGACTGGGTAAAAAAATACAAGACAAAGGGTGTTGAGATTCGTGTTTCCGGAAACAGATATTACGCCTATGAGATGACCAGCAGATGGAATAGGGAGAAGAAAAGGGCAGACAAGATCACTGGCCAGTATCTTGGGGTTGTAACGCATGATGGCATTGTGAAACCGCGGTCCATGGGACTGGTGAGATCGGATTATGAATACGGGAACATTGCCCTGTTATATGGAATAGCGGAGAGGACAGTCATACCTGTACTGAAGGAGATATATCCAACCATGTGGGAACGCATAATCTCATATGTAATGTTGAGAAATATACAGCCGCTGCCCATGAAGTCCATGCACTATCTGTACGGGAAGACATATCTATGCAGGATAATGGATGAGAGCATGTCCCCGGATTCACTGTCCAGGATGCTTTCATCCCTTCCATGGGATCAGAGCATCAGGGTCATGAAAAGACTCACGGAGAAGGGTGAATATGTCCTCATGGATTCCACAGCAGTATTCTCCAGGTCAGAGAACGCATCATTCCTTGAGCTGGGCCACAATTCAAAGGGGATGCATATTCCCCAGATCAATGTAATGATGCTCTTTTCAGCAACAAGGACAGTGCCAACATTTGTCAGGATACTCCCAGGATCAATAGGTGATGTTACTGCAATGTCAGAGACCATTGACATGGCAGGCGTTGAAAAGTGCGTCATTGTTGCTGATAAGGGATTCTTCTCCTCAGATAACATCAGAAAGCTGAAGAGGAAACATCTCAGCTACATCATACCACTGAGAAGGAATTCATCACTCATACCTGAACCTGAACATTTCATGAACGTGTTTCTGTACGATGGGAAACCGGTGAAGTACTGGAAGAGAGAGAATGATGTCTACGTTTACGAAGATCCGATTCTCAAAAGCGAGGAGGAGAAGGATTACCTCATCAGGATTGGCGAAAACAGGAGAAGCAGGAAGCAGTATGATGAAAATGAGATCAATTTCGGGAAGCTCTATCTTCTCTCAGACCTGAATGATGAACCTGAGAGAATATATCGCCTGTACAAGCAGCGTGAATATGTGGAATACGCATTCAATGTGTACAAGAACGATCTTGAGGCAGATCGTTCGTATCTGAGGGATGACAGCATGATTTCCACATACATGTTCCTCAACCTGCTGTCGCTGTACCTTCACTTCCAGATCCTGAACATGATAGACGGGAAATACAGTGTGAGGGATGTTCTCCTCATACTGTCAAGGATCAAGATGTACAGGATGGAGAAAGGTGAGATCATGAGTGAGGTGCCGAAAAAGGCAAAGGATCTAGTTTCGGATCTGAAGATTGATCTTGACATATTACGTAAAAAAACTTGAGTTAAGGGTTGATTATCCCTATTTCTCTTTTTTTGAATTACATCTTAGCAATTATTGTTGTTTTGTTCATAAGTAGCATGGGAAGACCTTATCCCGGAAAATCTTAAAATTACTGACGCCATGACTGTGCATTGGAAAGAAAAGGCTCAGCAATTCTTCCGCTCCATTACGGCCACCCCCCTGAATACCTTTATCGCAGAATGGTGAAACTTGGAGGGCTCATTTCAGACCTGATAATAGAGCGGTTTGGGGTGGAGGAATATCTGGAAAAGGTATCCGATCCATTCTGGTTCCATTCCCTTTCCCTGGCCATAGGCTTTGACTGGAACTCAAGCGGTACCACCACTGCCACCCTGAGCGCCATAAAGGAATACTATTCCCG
>JAMCUV010000048.1 GCA_023379345.1 Thermoplasmatota archaeon | reverse complement strand
GTTTTGTTCAACAAAGGTTATATACTGTGCCCTACTATATATTATTATGGCAGACGTAGTAGTTGTACACAGCTGGAACGATGACCAGAAGGACAAGGTAATGGAGTTTGCGAATAAGGTTACCACAATGGCAAAAAACAAACAGCTTCCAAAAGGATTGAAGCTTCTTGGCATAGATCTTGGCCAGGGGCAGAATATGGCAGTATGCAAGTGGGAGGCTGATTCATTGAATCATCTCATGGAGGTTGCTAAATCTCTGGGCCCCACCTGGGACATAAAAGCCTTTGAAGTAAAGCCTGCATACAAGCACGGCCTCTTCTAATTCTTTTTACCATCATTTTCTTTTTCTATTATCCTGTCTATTTCCAGGCAGATCATGTGAATTATGGCTATGTGCATCTCCTGTATTATTGGGGTGTCGTCAGATTCAACATTCACTGCCTCATTGCATAGGGGTTTGATCTTTCCTCCAGATTTCCCAGTCATGCCGATTGTGTAGGCTCCCAGCTTCCTTGCGGAGTTTATTGCATTTATGACATTTGGTGAATTTCCTGAAGTTGTGATGCCAATGACAACATCGCCGGATTTTACTAGTGCGTCCACCTGCCTGGAGAAGACGTCGTCATAACTGTAATCATTTGCAATTGCTGTGATTGATGAGACGTTTGTGTTGAGGCACAATGCAGCCAGCGGCTTTCTTTCAAAGGAGAAGTGGCCTGTCAGTTCCGCCACGAAGTGCTGGGCGTCTGCCGCCGAACCTCCATTGCCGAATGTTACCAGCTTTCCACCTTTTTCAATGGAATCAACAATTCTACGGGCAATGCTTCTGATCTGTCCAGCGTTGATTCTGGATCTTGCTTCCATGCCGGCTTTGATATAATCCTCCAGTGATAAATCCCGATACATGAGGTGTCATAATTAGCCAGTATTAGAATGATCCATTGATGGAGAAAATTGATTCTGCCATGAGACCTCCAAAAACACAGAATTGTGTTACTTGCGGATGCATCCTGAAGTGTTTCGCTACAAACTGGTGAACACAGCTATGCTATTGCAGCTTGCAGCCTGAAACAAAAAGAGATAAAAGATTAATCCTTATCTTCACCCTTTTTCTTGAATCCTTTCGAAAAGCCTTTCCCGAAGCCTTTGACTACGTCTGCTCCTTTCTTGGCCACATCTCCTACAACTTCCCCTGACTTCTCTGCTACACCTTTCTTTTTGTTCTTATCCTCATCCATAGATATGCCCTCCCTTAGCCATGGAGTGCAATGTTATATATCTTTACTGAGCAGTCAAAAGACACTTGTAAAGTACGGACCATAAGCAATCGTATGCCTGACATCGGCAAATAGAATAGGGGGGGTTACTTATATTCAATGTGGAAACCAGGACCAACCAATACATTCCAGATTATGAGGACCCCGCCTTCATCATAGATGATGCCGAGGCATCCATGGAAGCCCGCATAATACGTGAACTTTTACCGTCATTCTCGGAGTGGTCTGTTGACCTTGGTTGTGGCTATGGAAGATTATCGGCTGTTCTTGCAGAGAGATCCAGGAAACTAATACTTGTGGACTATTCAATGACTAACATGAAGAGGGCCAGGCAGAGGATGCTCCACGAGGGGATATGGGCCTCTTTCCTGCTTGCTGACATTTCACATCTTCCCTTCAGATCCAGCAGCATAGACACTGTGGCCATGTTCCGGGTATTCCATCACTTCCCTGATCCGGAATTGGCTATGCGTGAAATCGTGCGCTGCATGAGACCTTATGGGCATATGGTATTCAATTACAATTCTTCTGATAATGCATCCATGATATTGTTCTGGCTGAAGGATAGAATTAACGGTGGAAAAATTTCTGAGAAATTCCCATTTCCGCTGGTGTCAGGAACACTCAGAGGGAGCCCCGAATCCAGTAAAAGACCCATATATTTTCAGACACATTCCACCATCAGGAATATTATGCGGCAAAACCGCCTTGTACCGTCTCGTCGAGATTTTCATTCGGGCATGCTAGGAAAGGTTGATACCCATAACCGACTTTTAAGCCAGATGGCCCGAAATTTGCAGACGCGGATGGTAAATAAATGGCCATCGAGATTCCTGTTCCCCAACAATTATGTGCTCTGCAGAAAGGAAGGCTACAGGGACAACACTGAGTTTCAAAATTTGGAAGATTTGCTGGCCTGTCCTGTGTGCTACGGAATGATTTCCATTAAAGACAGCTCCGTTTGGTGCGAGAACGGGCACCGGTTCTCCATTGTTGATGGAATTTACGATTTCAGGAATCCATCATGATGTTTACTGGTGTAATTATTGCCCGTATTGGGGCCGTGAAGCAAGGAAAAATCTTCAGCAACAGTTTTCATCAAGAATTGAAGCTCACATATTATTCGAATTATGAACATGGCATTAATATACGAATTTAAGAATTTGATTCAGAAGATGCAAGGAAAAGATAATGAGTCGTATTATAAGATGCTGGATCAGGTCTTTTCCCGCGCCTCAGAGATATATGATCAGAGGATACTGTCCAATTTTGTAAACGTCAATATCAGGAACATTGAGATGTCCATACTGCTTTCATATTCATTCAAGGGATGTGTTGCACTTGAGATTGGCCAGGGTACCGGAGAGGAATCCTCGCGCTATATCAAAACAACCGGCAACAGGCTGGATGCTGTTGATGTCTCCAGAGGCATGGTCCACTATGCGCGGATGAAAATGACACGGCTGGGAATTGAGGCATTGTATAATGCAATGTGCCTGCCTGCTGCGGATATCGGAAGGCTCAAGAAGGCGTATGATGTTGTCTATAGCTTCAATGGTCTTATTAATACGGAACCTGACTTAACCAACTTAAAAGATGGACTCAACGAAATAACGAAACCGGGATCAGTTCTCATACTGTCCTTCCGCAACACCTCCTGCCTCGGGGAGAACCTGATCAGGATGGTGGGCAACAGACCCAAAATGGGAAGGGATCGCACACTGGCAAGTGTGGATGTCCAGGTTGCCGGAGACAGTGTTCCTTCCGTCTATTACTCCTTGGACGACGCCGGGAAGTTCATTCCTGAAACTTTCAGGATAATCGGCATATACGGACTGGCCGTGCTTCTTCCTCCTTATCTTGCCGAGATTGTGAAGTCAGGGATTGCCAGAAGAATCATATCTGCCGCAGAAAGGGCAATCTGCTTTCTGCCTTTCTTCAGGACCCACGGGGATGAGATGCTAATTGTTGCAAGAAGATATGCATGACGTCAAGATAATTCTGCCACCACCAGGGCCCGCCGTAATCAATGCCAACTTCACGCTTGACCACGGAAGAGTGATTGTGATCCTCACAGAAAGCAGACGCAGAATCCTGGAAAGGAGAGATAAACTTGTCATAGACGGGGTGATATACAGAGCAGCAAAGTGTGATCCGGATGAGGCAACGGAAGCATTTCTAAGAAAGTACGGCAGAGAACACATGGACAGGTACTTCACTGGGAAGAAGAAGATTGCGTACACGCTGACCCCTGTGGCAGAAAACGTCCACAGGGAATTGCATCCAGACCAGTATTCTGCCAGAATTCAGCAGGACACTGTGCAGGCACACCTCAGGACTGTTGCCTCAGATTATCTCAGGAAATTCATGGCTGACGGAATATCAATCCTGGAAATAGGCTGCTCAAACGGCTATGAGATTAGCCACGCCAGGAATGGATTTTCCGGAACCAGCTGCACGTGCGCCGATGTATCGCCAGAAGCCATTGACTTTGCAAGAGAAAATTCTCCCGGAGGCACCTATGATAAATTTGTGGAAGTGAGTGGAAACTGGAATGAGATTATAGGATCCTTCGATATCATTTACAGCACATTTGGTGCCACCGATGCGTCTCCCTTCCATAGGATCGCCAGCTTTGCAGGAAACAACCTCAACAGGAACGGAGTGTTCATCGGCACGGCACTTAACAGGTTTGCATCATGGGATCTCATGCTCTCAATAATAACAGGAAAGAAAGGCTATGCCAGAGACCGACTTTCTGGGATCATTTCCACAAGGCACAGCAGGTACCCCATCCCGGTGCTTGCCAGGAGTGTGAACGACATAAGTTCCAGCGGTATTCTTCATCTGAGGGCATTCCGGGGCATATCAATCCTGTTCCCACCTTATAATTACAGACGGATCAACTGGGTGCTGACAAGGGTACCATTCATCAGGAAGCTTGATGAAACACTTTCCGGAATTTTTCCAGTCAGCATGATGTGCGAATATCTGCTCTTTGCCATGAGTCATGAAACCTCATAGAACCTCACCAGTTGCTCAGGTCTTTTCCTTGAACCCGATAGAAAAATGCCCCCACCAGAGATATCATCTCAACAATGGATGCCATGAAAAGGGCTAACAGGCTTCCAGGATAATCCCTGTTGAAATTTCTGATGGCGGCAATTGTCTCAAGAGGATTTACTGCGGCAATTGAAAAGGATGCATGCTGCCCAAGCAACCTTTTGGACTGCATATGCCCAAAGTTGACACGGACCCTCTGCTTCAGGAGTTCCCTCATGGTGCCTGGCACTGTATTGCGAACAATCACATCCCTGCAATACCTTATTTTCCCTCCTCCAGACATCGCCCTGTGGCAGAGATATTCGTCATCGTTGACAATGCTGCTGTTGGGTATGATGAAGCGATGCCTGACAATCTGGAATTCTCCACCACAGAAAAACTGGTTTCGGGATTCCTTCATGGCCACGTAAGAATCATGGAAATGCCACATGACCTCACCTAACTTCGCGGAAAGAGTGCTTCCGTGAAATGGTTCAATTCTGGGGAATGCCAGTTCATAACTGTCACCCAGGCATTCGATCATCCGGCCAATTACGGAATCCTGGAATCTTGTATCGGCAGATATCAGGAATATGTGGCCGTCACGGATGTTCTGCATTGCCCTGTTGTATGATGAGGACTTCCCCATTTTCCTATGCTCGTAAAGTATCTGTATATTCTTGTGGTCTGAAATTTCGGTGTCCGTGCTGGGATCAATGCCTCCAATGGCCATTGTTGTCTCGTCAAACAGATCAGAAAGAGCCTTTTCCATTGCATATTCAACATCCGCAGGCCTTGCATAGCTGAAGAATATGGCACTTCTAAGAGTCATGGAGTTCCTCTGCCTCCCTTATGTGCTGGTACTTCAGTGAGTCAAGAAAGAAATGATGAAGGCCCATCTTTGCCTGGAAACATTCCTGGGGTTTTCCCGCCACCTTGAGGCGGTGGTTTGTCACTCTGGTTTTGATCTGCTGATACGTGCCAACAAGCAGGTATGCCATAAGGTTCAGCATTTTCAAAGAAGTTGATGATCTGGAGTCATCGGGAAGATCGGCCTGGTCCTGAAGATCGTTCTGCCTGGTCAGGGGCGAAAGCTGAAGCAGTTTTCCATAATATTGCGATCCAAGCACGGGTATGACCCTGGTTGCATCCCTTGCAGTAAGCTGGTCAAGAGACTTACTGAACAGGTCATGTGCGAAACTGCGATCCATGCACAGGGAGAGGCATATTTCATTAAAGCCACGCAATCGACGCACCATGAGGGCATAGGAAAGTGTCACCCACAGGCAGTCCTGGTTTGCTATGAAGAAAATATCAATGTCGTCTTCACCACGAGGGTCGTAGGATACGGATCCTGCAATTCCTGCGAAGGTAACAAGCCGTTCAGGGAGGCCCCATATAAAAGCGGACCCGGATGCAACCTTCACCGCCTTTACGTTCCTGTACCCTGATCTTTCTGTGACTTCCATCTTCCACCACTACCCGGTTCACTCCTATTTCCTGTGGAGAGCGAATGCAACACCTGAGGTTATGATGTAAAATGCAAACAGGATATCATAGAGTCCTGGAATATAGGACAGTGAACCCTTGAATTTGGAGAAGCCGAAGAGGTATGTTGCAAAGGACGAAGCAGAGCTGAATCCAACCATGGAATAGGTGGCAATATCTGCAATGAGGAAAACTGCAAGCAGTGCTGTCCCCACGGCAGCAATTGTTGAATTCCTTCCTGTTGGCCTGGCAAATATAATCCCCGCCCCTATTATGTCTACGATACCTGTTATCAGGAGGCCATACCAGTGTATGAAATATGGCTTAACGATGCCAAAATCTGTCTGCAGATTCTTATCTGTGAATAGTATGGTCATTGTGATTGCAAAGTCAATGAGCAGTAATATCCCCACCGCGTACACCGATTTAGTGACACTTGTTGCCATTATGCAATCATTACGTAATTATAATATTAATACATTACTACACAAAAATATTGTAGTTATTCTTATTAATAATTGTCTGAAGCATCATGAAACATGATTGGGTATGCCTCACTTCGCACCCTGCCGCCTATGAAACGAGCTTGCCCGACGGCAGGATCCTTTCCATTGCAGTAGTGACGCATAACAGAAAACAGAAGCTCCAGGAACTGCTCAAATCCATACTAGAATCGCGGCAGATTGTTTCCATGCTGGCAAGGATAATAATAGTTGACGATTCTCCAGTCAGGACAGAAGTACATTCTGACTTTCCAGATTTGATTGATTACGTGTGGCTTCCTGATCGCGTATTCATAACGAGAGCCAAGAATATTGCGTGGAGAAGGGCTACAACGCCCCTGATCCTATTCGTGGACGATGACAACATTGTAAACAGCGAGTCGGTGATGCACCTGATAGACATAATGGAGCAATATCCAAGGATAGGTGCGGTAATGCCTTCTGTGTCATATCGCAGCCAGCCATCACGCATCTGGGTATATTCCACGCCTTTCAGGAAAGATAGATGGTCCATGAACCTTGCTGGCAGAAATTCCATTGAACGTGCATTGCCGGATCATGACCTTATGAATACAGATGCTCTGCCCAATGCCTTCATGATAAGGAGATCAGTCTTGCTCTCCATATCAGGCTTTGATGAAGAATTCATTTACAACAATTCCTGCGATCTATGTCAGCGGATTAAGGGATCAGGGTTTGAAGTGTACGCCTCGACGGTGTCAAGATTTCATCACGATGTCCCGCTCCCTGGACAAAAGGGGTACTGGGCGGATCATGTTGCTGCTGACGTCCAAAGAGCATTCCCTGAATCCAGAGACTGGACTCTCCTGATGAGGAAGATACACGGAAAGAAGAGTGTGCAGTCCCCATTCCTTTACGTGAATTTCATAAAATGGGTGCTTCAGGTTGATCTTGGTATGGTGCTGGTCAGGCTTTCTTCAAAACAGTTCATAAGCATCAATATCAGCTTCCTGAGAGGATTCCTTTCGGGAGCAAAAGTGAAGATCTCCACATATTACAGAAAGTAGAGTGCACAGTGATGGCAGACACAGGGAACAGCATTCCTGATATCATGATTTCCGGTTATGTTCGTCCATGGTTTTTGAACAAGATAACCATACGATCTGGCAGAGGAACGTCTGTGCCGGGTCATCATCTGCCGGAAACCCAATACAGGAACGCAAAATACTCAAGAGTGCTTTGAGGTCTACAACCAATGCTCCATACAGTTCTGCATGATTATGCATGGCACAGTTAATATAGTGCATTCGGGTTTAATTTGCAATAATGTCATATTCCATCTGCATCACGAACTTCAATGAACGCCCCTACATTGAGAGATCGCTACAGAGTATTACTGACTTTGCAGGAAAAATAGGGGCGGAGGTTGTTGTGGTTGACAGCTTGAGCACTGATGGATCCGGCGAGGTTCTGGATGATTACCTTCAAAGAGGACTTATCCAAAGGGTCATATGGAAGCGTTGCTCAAGAGGAACTGGGAGGGATATTGCCTTTCGGAACTCCCATGGAGATATTGTAATAGCAAGCATTGACACGGATGTGGTTTACAGCGTGCCGGGACTTATGCAAGTTGCTGCCGACTATCTCAGCAAGAGAATGGGGAAACTCTTTGCGGTTTACGGTGCCATGATAGGTACGAGATCATGCATCGAAAGAATTGGAGGATGGAGAGACCTTGACAGGCATGAGGACAATGAAATATCCTTGCGTGCAATGAATGCTGGCCTCTATGATCAGGATATGTCAATTAATGTAGTCAGGGAACACCTTTCGGAATCAAGCAGCCTCACACTAATTGAATCAATGAAGCTCACCTATACTGATTATCGGGACTGGTACAGGATAGGATTGAAGCTCAGGAGCACCCCGATGAATGCCCTGATAAAGCCGCATGTTTTGCTGTCCTATGTATCAGCCAGAATACATGGTGTTACGTCATACCCTGGATTCGATCAGTACATTGCGAAGTTGAAAGAAACAGAGTGTGAAAATAGCATGCAAAGATGAATGCGAAGATTTCCTAAAGGAGGGTTTAGATATTCGGAGTTTCAGGCTTATTCCGCTGCCGTCCCTTCTGGCGGCAGTAGCGTACCTTGGTGCCAGACTGTTCGAATCCAGGTTAAATCAGGCTGGTTTTGCCATTTCACATGCTGGCGGAGTTCCGGTAGCTGTAGGTGGAATCTATTTCTTTACATTTCTGAGCATTGCTGCATCCTTGACGATTTCACGCATCAGGAAATTTTCAATCTTTGCCACTTTAACTCTAGGACTCTTATCGGCCCTGGCATTCTATGAATTCACATATGCCCTCATTTATGCCATCTTTGCAAGGGATATTGGGCTGCTTCTTCCGGAAGCAAGCCTTCCTGCAACGGGCTGGGCAGGCTATGGCACCTGGTTTATGCTGGAATTCTTTGTGGTGTCCCTAAGTTATCCCCTCTGGAAAGATCTGCGGTTAACCAAAGATAGCATGCTCCTGATAGCGTTGTATTCTGTGGCAATGGTTGCCTGGATACTCATTTTCAATTTTCAGTATCCGCCTTTCAATAACTCAGCTGGAGTCTACTTGATCAATACCATAGCAGAGGTTGCGGGCACGCTTATACTCCCGCTTTTGTATACGAGTCCTGAAAAGAATGATATGGAGCATTTCCATACCATGACCATATGAATTGCCGCTGGGGATGTCATGACAGCAGGGGTATATTCATCCCATTGCGCTTTGAAATTTATGGAAAACTCGTGCGTCCACTGGAAAATTTCTTATATGAATGGCATTTGATCTGCTTGATTGAAAATCTCTGACGTGGACAGAAAATTTGACAGGCAATGCGTCATCTGGATGGGGACGGACTTCAACCTGTTTACCTTTCCCGAAAGCTATGTGGAGCCCATACCCATATTTCTGGACTTCAGGAACAGTTTTCACAGGGCAACAATGGTTATAGACAGAAGTGTGTCAATGAAAGACATCCAGATGCTTAAATTCCAGTATGAAGTGAAGCAGTCTGGTTCCTTGTATACCATTTCTAGGGATATCCCAGAAGGACCTCTGGTAAAGAAAATACATGACCTGGTAAACACCCATGCTGCCTCAGTCGTTGCAATTTACCTTGAGAAGAGAGTATTGAAGATGAAGATCAAGTTTCATCACAACGCCGAAGGAGATATTTCTGAACACCTTCTTTCCATGGCGCTTCAGTTTGAAGATTTCCACGTTGAATATCTAGGACCTTCCTTTGGCATTAGGGAGGATCTTCTGGAACTGGACAGAATGTTTTCCCTAACATCACTGTCTTTTTCCATAGATGAAGATGCTTCAAACCCCAAAACACTGAGGAGGTTTCCGGACGGCACTGTGTTTGAGTTGCAGAACAAAGCCGGCAAGCACATGACCGTTCTCGCGTATCCCGACAGAATAACTTCCGTACCGGAAGGCGTGCTTGAAATCTCAGGTGATGATCTGATATATGAAACTGAATACTCCCATCCTGCTCTTGATGCAATCAGATCAGAAGCATATGCCGAGGGAGTAGTACGTTATAACTACTTCGGCAAGCTGGAAGATGGTAGACTCAAGGTCAGGATATTGCTCCTGAAGAGTCACCTTACAGCCTATCTCTCATTACTGGACAAAATTCGAAAGGAAAACAGCCAGTGGAATATTGTACTTGATGGGGTTTCCCGTATCGGCGATTCAACATTTTCAGATTTTTAACAGGCTCCCGTGCAACCTCAGGAACACTGGCATTTGACCTGTGACCTCCACCGCACTATCCTTTTACAGATTTCCTGGTCTCAGTGGGCAATTTCTATATAAGCAAATTTACATTTCCCTAAGTTGAAACCGCTTTCCGGACACCGTTTACAATTAGTCATACTAATACCAGCAGTGGTCGCATATGCTGTTGTGTACTCCATATTTGCCCAGATGAGATATGTCAGCTACAATTCGTATGTTTATGATCTGGGGGTCAGTTCACAGCTTCTCTACGGTGTGTTGCATGGCGGAAATCTGAGCTTTGAAAACCTTGTTGCCAATAAGCTGATTTACGTTCCAATTGGTGTACTGTACGGAATTCACCCCTATCCGCCCGCCCTTGAATATGCCCAGGCAGCATGGCTGGCCATTGGCTCTGTGCCGCTTTACTTCATAGCTTCCAGAAGGCTTCAAAGTAAAAACTATGCCCTGGCTTTAGCATTATCTTATCTGCTCTTCTACCCGCTTGCCGGCGACTACTGGTTTGATTTTCATTTCATGGCGTTATTCCCTACATTCCTTCTAATATCGTTTGCTTTAAGGGAAAGCAGGAGGAGCAGACTTTCACTGGTTGCCGCTGCTCTGGCTGCCATGACTGACTTCATGTCGCCACTCATAATCGTGTTCTATGGAATCTACGTTATCCTGGACAACAGGAAACAAAAAACTCACAATGCAGATATTAATGGGATTTTCAGCATTGACTCGGGACTTTACCTCATGATAATTGGGATTGCGTTCTTCGGGATAACGGTTGCATACTATGGATACGGCTATTTCATCAATTATGCCTCCGGAGCAATAACTGTGCCTGCCCCATTTTCTACTGGAGCTTCTATAATGGTAAGGAGCGAGTATTTCTTCTGGTTGCTCCTGCCTGTGTTCTTCCTGTGTCTCCTTGCCCCGGAGAGCATGATTATGATTATCCCTTACGTTGGTTTCGCCCTGGCAAACCAATATACCCCTTATGTCAGCACGATGTATTACCAGTACCCGGCTCTCACTGCACCTGTTATATTCTATTCCCTCGTTCTGGGAATAGAACGAATCTCAGAATCAGATCATGTCAAGTGGAAACTCCCCCTTAAGAAATTCGGGAGGGTGACCTATGCCGTTCTGACATTTGCAGTGATACTGGCAATCCTGTTCACGCCTCTTGGAAATCTAGCCAGCAGCAGTAACCCGACTCCGCCGCTCTCCTACGACCTGACAGGACAGACTGCAAGTTACGAAGCCATTAACCTCCTGGAATATCATCCCTATGACGCCAACGTCTCCAGGATAATTTCGCTCGTACCCATGGGATCATCAGTGCTCATACAGAACAATATGCCGCAGCTCACCAGTGGATATAACTGGACTCTCCCAGACTACCTCAATGTCACCAACCGGCATCTGCCGGAGTATGTGGTTGCTGACCCATATAACAGGGCCTATTATACAACCTACTTCTCCACCAATTACCACCTCAACATGGCATATGACGTAAATTATTTCCTTGAAAGCGGAATTTATGGAATTTTCGCCGAGGCAGACGGAGTAATGCTTCTGAAAGAAGGCTACAATGGTGCGCCCGTCCTCTGGACTCCGTTGGATACCATGCCAGTAGACCTTGCAATTAATCCGCAAGCTTCAGGTATGCACACAGTGAATTATTCCTACATAAAATACAACAGCCCGCTGTTTCTACCTGGAGGTGAAACAAATGTGACTATCAACGTATCAGGTCCCGGTGCTGGTGAATTTCTCCTGAAGTCCATAAATATCACATGGCGCTTCAGCTATTATTCTGCTGATCATTTCATTAACATTACTTCCGAGAACTATTCATTCCACAGTGGCAGCTATATTTTCCAGACCGACATCCCGTACTCAGCTGTACCCATATTCAATGTTGGCTTAAGGTACCAGAGCTCTTCTGCATTTCCCGTATCTGTGGAAATGCATCTGCAGCAACTTTCCTATAATCTGACATGGAGGAATTAATGATCACAGAAAATTTTCCTGGGTTTCAGAAATTTTATACTAAAATATTTTTTATATGATATTGATAACCATCTATAATGACAGAGGATGAGAAACAGAAACTCAGTCTCACGGGCACTGCATACAGGTACGTTTTTGATGGCATAATGAACGGGAGATACAGGGCAGGTCAGTCAATCAGTCCTGACTCGCTAGCTTCAAATCTCAACATGAGCAAAACACCCATAAGGGAGGCCTTGCTCCAGCTTGAAACTGAAGGTCTGGTCGTAAGGAATGGGAGATTCTATAATATCATATATCTTGACGAAAATGAAGTTATAGAGTTGTATGAGGTCAGAGCCATCCTAGAAGCTGAAGCATCCGCAATGGCGGCTGCAAGAATGACCGATGATATTCGCAAAGACCTGAAAGAGACCCTCAGGATCATAAAGAAGATGAGTTCAGCAGAGAACCCTGACCCCATAATGCTGGCTGATCTTAATGGAAAACTTCATTCGATGATTGCTGCAGCCAGCGGAAACAGGTACATTGTTGAATATACCAGCAATATAAGGTTGAAGCTGAAGGTTGTCAGAACCACATTGTTCAGCAGCTTCGACAGAAGGGAGGTTGAGCTCAAAGAGCATGAAAAAGTCATAGAAGCGGTCCTTTCCGGAGATCAGGCAACGGCAAGAAGAAGCATGTGGGAACATGAAATGGAAGTCCTTGAATATCTCAAGGCATCGGTACTGAACAAGATTTATTGACTATTATCAGTCTTTCTGGTCATCAGCGCCCTTTCCATCCGTCGATTGAACAGGGATTTGAGTATTAATCTTTTCCACAAGAAGTGTAAGGTTATTTACGTTTTTAACGACTATATCATCACCCACATTCAGATCGCCTGTCCCTATGTTTTCGGCGCGCCAGAACTGGGAACTGACCTTTACTTCTGTGTAGTTTGGAGTTTTCGCTGATACTTTTCCTTTCTGACCCACCATGGACGTTGCTCCTGTCAGGGGTTTTCTGCCAAATGGATAACGCAACAAAAGTCGTGTTATCCAGGCACCAAGGGCAAATCCAATTATAAGAAAAATCACAATATATAAAATCAAAGTAGATTCTGAATATGCCATAGTTGCTTCACTTTGTCATTTCTTTTTTGGATTTACCTTTTTCCCACAATTAGGGCAATATTTGTCATCCGGAGAGAGTTCATGTCCGCAGTATTCGCACTTGAGCCCAAGGCTCTTCATGGTATCCAGGGCTGGTGCTTCCTGAATGACTTCCTCGTTTCCTGTTTCGCTCTCTATGTGCGTGGGATACTGCTTCTGATCCTTTGTGGGCGTGGTCCCGAAATATGCCATCCCAATATTCTGCTTTGTGGATTTGGCATTGGCCATCTCAACCTGTTTCCTGTATTCTTCCTCGGATTTCCTCTTCTCTGCTTCCTCCTGGTGCTTTCTGGCATCACTTATCCACCTCTTGATCTCGTCATCCCATTTTGACGGGTCCTTTAAGGCAAATTCATACCTCTTCTCCTGTCCGTCCTTTTCGAACTCCACGGTCAGAAATTTCTTTGTGAATAATTTCAACTTTGGAACTGCCGAGGATACATTCTTCAACTCAAAGAGGCGAACGTCCATGTATATTTTAGGTGGAGCTGCCCTGATGAGACCCCTCTTGCCCTTAATTTCGTATATTATACGTTTATCAGTAAGATAAAGGGTGCCGTCCTGAATTTCGGCTTCTCCTTCCCTGAGGACGCATTCCTCTTTCATGAGTTCGTGTTCATCTACTTCATAAATTGGCATTGACATTTTGTATATCAAGGCAGAATTATTAACCTTTTTGAGTC
>JAMCUV010000047.1 GCA_023379345.1 Thermoplasmatota archaeon | reverse complement strand
AGGCTCACCTCTTCCCTGATCTCCCTGAGAACACCCTGAATAGCTGTCTCCCCTTCCTTCACATGACCACCGGGGAAGGCTATGTCTCCAGACCAGGGATCTCCTTCCCTTCGCTGCCTCTTCACTATGACTATTGATTTGTCGTGAATTATGAGGCCCACTGCGGAATCCATGTCGTTACGCCAGAAGTCCAAGGATTTCTGATACTTTCTGTCCCTCTCGTATGCCCATGGCTGAGGCTTTTTCGGAAACGCCTGCGACCCTGCTCTCGGTCATGGACTTGAGATCGGAAACCCCCGTAACCCGTACTGCTACGTCACCAAGCTTGTTGGCCGCATCAAGGTTGAGGTATCCGCACATCACAAAGCCCTTGCTTCCCTTCAGCACCAGCAGCGGAGCAGTGCCCATGGCCATTCGCATAAATTCAAAACTTTTCCCGCCTATCTCCACGGATTCTGCCTGAATCATGGTGAGAAATGCCTTGCATGCATAAAACCTGTTCCCATATGATGTGTCAGTCCGCTTCTGCAACTGGCAACTCCACCATCTCCTGTTCTGAATGAAATAGCGTAATTGCAATTCGGCATCGTGCCTGGCGGAATGCCACAGGCATGGGTCCGGATTGGAAATAGTTATATAGAAGTTTATTTTTACTAGTCTGAGGTCATTATGATAGGTGGACAACCAATATTCATATTAAAAGAAGGGTCAAAGAGAGAGACAGGCAAGGACGCCATGAAGAACAATATTGACGCCGCAAAGAGCATCGCCAGTGCGGTACGGTCAAGCCTTGGCCCCAGGGGAATGGACAAGATGCTGGTGGATTCACTTGGCGATATTGTCATCACCAATGACGGTGTGACCATACTCAAGGAAATGGATGTTGAGCATCCTGCGGCCAAGATGATGGTCGAGGTTTCCAAGACACAGGATTCATTTGTGGGAGACGGCACCACAACCGCAGTCATCGTGGCTGGGGCGCTTCTGCAGGAGGCAGAGAGCCTCATTAACCAGAATGTGCACCCCACAGTGATATCATCAGGATACAGGATGGCAGCAGACCAGGCCAAGAAGATACTGGACGATATATCCAAGCCAGTGAAATTCACCGACAAGGAACTCCTTAGGAAGATGGCCGGCACATCACTCAGCAGCAAAAGTGCCTCCTCAAGCAAGGATCTCCTCTCAGACATATCAGTGGACGCCATAAAGGCAGTTGCTGAGAAGAGGGACAACAACTACAACGTGGATTTCGACAACATACAGGTTGTGAAGAAGCAGGGCGGAGACATCGACGACACGCAGCTCATTTACGGAATAATCGTTGACAAGGAGAAGGTTCACCCGGGAATGCCAAACTTCGTCAAGAATGCAAAGATAGCGCTCCTGGATGCTGCACTTGAAATAAAGAAGCCTGAGTTCGACACAAACATAAGGATTGATGACCCATCCATGATCCAGAAGTTCCTTTCACAAGAAGAGGGGCTGCTCAAGGAAATGGTGCAGAAGGTCAAGAGATCCGGCGCAAATGTCCTCATCACCCAGAAGGGAATAGACGATCTTGCGCAGCACTACCTTTCCAAGGAAGGCATATATGCAGTCAGGAGAGTCAAGAAGAGCGATGTGGAGAAGCTCTCGAAGGCAACCGGAGCCGCCATTGTTTCCTCAATCGAGGAACTGTCGGATCAGGACCTTGGCGCCGCTGAAATGGTTGAGCAGGTGAAGATCGGGGACGATTACCTTACATTCGTGACCGGCTGCAAGAATCCCAAGGCCGTGAGCATCCTTGTTAGAGGCGGCACAGAGCACGTTGTTGACGAAATAGAGAGATCAATAACAGATTCACTCCATGTCGTTGCCGCAGCAGTCGAAGACGGAGCTTATGTTGCTGGAGGCGGCTCTGCTGCCTCAGAAATAGCCCTCAAGCTCAGGGAGTACGCATCAAAGGTCGGCGGAAGACAGCAGCTTGCCATAGAGAAATTCGCCAATGCAATGGAGGAGATCCCAAGGGCACTCTCAGAAAACGCAGGCCTTGATGCCATAGACATACTCATAAAGATAAGGAATGAGCATGCCAAGGGAAACAAGACAGCAGGAGTCAACGTGTTCACCGGCAATGTTGAGGACATGGAGAAAGTGGGCGTAATAGAGCCAATCAGGGTGGGCAAGCAGGCCATAGAGGCTGCCACAGATGCCGCCGTGATGATCCTCAGGATAGATGACGTAATTGCAACCAAGGGATCAAAGGGCGGAGCACCACCAAGCGGCGGCCCCGGACCAGGCGGAGACTCCGATTAAACCAATTTTTCCAATTTATAAATTTAACACGATCCATTGAATTTTCTCCATTTTTTCATTCCATGAGTACCCTCTGGCGTTTAACAAAGATTATATAATAATTATATCTGTTGCGTCGTGGAAAACGCTTACACTCAAATTTACAAGAAACAGCAGTATGGGCTTGTGGGAAAACACTCGGCCGTAAAGGTCTGCCACTGGACAAAGAGCGAGATCACCGGCGGCAAGGGATGCTACAAGGGCGATTTCTACGGAATAAAATCGCACCAGTGCGTGCAGATGACACCTGCCCTGAACTCCTGCACCGAGAACTGCTCATTCTGCTGGAGATTCCAGGGATTTGA
Organism: Thermoplasmatota archaeon; assembly: GCA_023379345.1. Lineage (GTDB taxonomy): Archaea > Thermoplasmatota > Thermoplasmata > Thermoplasmatales > Thermoplasmataceae > UBA509. The sequence continues at coordinate 7,083 of JAMCUV010000047.1, read as the reverse complement.
TAGCATGCACATATCCGACGAGGATGACCCTGAATTCATCCTGGAAGAATCAATAAAGGCCCACAGGAAACTTCTGACCGGATTCAAGGGGAATCCCAAGGTCACTGAAGAAAAGTGGAATGAAGCCGACAACCCGAAGCACATCGCCATCTCACTCACAGGAGAACCCACTCTTTACTCCAGGCTTGGCGAATTCATAGCTCTTGCCAGGAAAAGAGGGATTTCCACATTCCTTGTAACAAACGGGACACTTCCCATGGTCCTGGAGAAACTTGACCCTCTGCCAACCCAGCTTTACGTCACCACTGCCGGCCCCACAAAGCAGATTTTCCACGACGTCCTGAATCCTGCCATCGGAAATGCATGGGAAAATTTCCTCAGAACGCTGGAGCTGCTGCCTTCTCTTGACACCAGGAAGGTCATAAGGCATACCCTGGTTAAGGATGTCAATATGCCATACCTGGAGGAATACGCAAAACTTGACAGTATAGCCAGCCCGGACTTCATCGAGTCAAAGGGCTATGTCCATGTGGGACAGTCCATAACCAGGCTGGGAATCGAGAACATGCCGTCCCATGACTATGTGGTGGAATTCAGCAGGGCTCTTGGATCGATGCTTGGATACGAATTTGCCGGTGAGAGAAGGGATAGCAGGGTCACCCTCCTGGCAAAAGATCCGTCCAAGGCAAAAATAGACTTTTCCGCGATCTGATACGCAAAGGCGGCAAGCCTTACTTCAAATCCCACACATTTCTGTTCAGGATAAATGATGCAGTCACAGGCCGTCTTTACCGCTCATGATCAGATATGTTACGGTCTGCGGCAGGAATATGCATATCCTGGGACATGCCAGTGCAGGTAAACTGCGTAGTGGGGCTCCCTGCATGTATTTTCCCCCATGCATATTTGCCGCTGGAAATGATTCAATAATTAACTTATATAGCAAAGGCATAGTCAGATGGTAATAATATGGACTTTAACTTCACTGAGGAGCAGGAGATAATCAGGAGTTCAGCAAGGCAGTTTGCCCAGAAGGAGATTGCGCCGCGCATTCAGGAAATGGTGGCAAAGCGCAGGATCCCACTGGAAATCATATCCGGAATGAAGAAGCTCGGTGTCCTGGGCATGACCGTACCGGAAAAATATGGCGGAATGGGGGCAGATGCTGTTACCACGGGCATAGTTGCTGAGGAGATTGCCGCGGCTGATCCCACCATGTCCATTCCAGTGATGTTTCTTGTCCACAATGCATGGTCATACCTTGTGTCAAAATATTCCGGCAGCGAGGTTGCCCAGGAGTTCCTGCCAAAGATGGCAAAAGGTGAAATCATAACGGCCATAGCATCCACGGAGCCCAATTTTGGATCCGACATTGGGTCCATGACCACAACTGCCACCAGATCCGGCAGCGACTACATAATCAATGGAGAGAAGTCATTCATCAGCCTGGTGAGGGATGTCAGGGACTTTGGAGGAGGGTATGTCACAGTTGTCAAGACCGCACCTGATAAGGGCACATCGGGAGTGACGCTTTTCTATACTCCTGACAGCAAGGATCATATTGAAATCACCAACCTGGAGGAAATGGGAAGAGAGGGATCAACCTGGGGGGCACTGAATTTCAGGGATTACAGGATCGGTGATAAGTTTATCCTGGGAAAAGTCAACCAGGGATTCAAGATTGTTCACGAGGGTTTCGAATTCGCCAGGTCCCTGATTGCAGTTATGTCTGTCTCAACCGCCATGACGTGCCTGAACAATGGAATTGAATACATGAAGACAAGGAAGGCTTTCGGCCAGCCCATTGGCAAATATCAGGGCCTCCAGTTCCAGCTCGCCGACCACATGGCCAGGATGGAGGCGGCAAGGACCCTTGGTTTCAAGGCACTGTGGATGTATGACCAGGAACAGAAATACAAGAAATTTACAAGGTTCGAGGTGAGCCGGGAGGTTGCCACGGCAAAGCTGCTGGCTACCATATGGTCCTTCGACGCCATAAACGATGCACTCCAGTGGCACGGGGCATATGGATACACAAAATACAATCCGCAGGAGCTTGCCCTGAGGGGCGTCAGGTCCTTCATGCTTGCAGAGGGATCCCGCGAGGTAATGAAGATGATAATAGCAAGGGAAAGCCTTGGAAAGGAGTTCTTCAAGGAGTGAGTGAATCAGGTGAGCGAGGAGATCAGCATAGAAGATTTCAGGAAGATAGAGTTCCGGACCGGCAAGGTTGTGGAGTGCGAGAAGGTGCCACGTTCCAGGAGCCTGCTCAGGATACTGGTGGATCTTGGAGAGGAGAAGAGGCAGATCATATCCAGCATATCGGAGTTTTACAGCCCTGATGAGATGGTGGGAAAGACCATAGTTGTGGTCACGAACCTGAAGAAGGCCACTTTCATGGGATTGGAGAGCCAGGGCATGCTACTTGCGGTGGAAAAGGGCGATTTCCTGTCCCTCATAACCACCGACAGGGAATCACCACCCGGCCTGAGAGTGTCTTAGGATGAGCATAGCGGAGAAATACAGGGCTAAATCAGTTTCGGATCTCATCATCAACCAGAGGATCCTGGATGACATCAGGATCTGGCTGAAACTTTGGACTGAGGGGACCCCAACAAAGAAGGGGCTGATACTTTATGGTCCCCCAGGCTCTGGAAAAACCACCACTGCCCTTGCCCTGGCGGAAGAATCCGGCGTCCCGTTAATTGAGATGAACGCCTCGGAAACAAGAAATTCAGAAGCCATGAAGAGGGTAGCCATGATGGGATCGCTGTATTCAGATCTCACCCTTATGGCAGATCATGCACCAGGATTCAACAAGATAATCCTCATTGACGAGGCCGACAACATATTCGAGGGAAGGAGCAGGGAGACCGGCGGAGATTCCGGTGGAATAACAGAGCTTGCCAAGGTTATCAGGAACACCAGGAATCCAATAATCCTGACCATGAATGACTTCTACGGATTCAGGCGGAAAAATGCAGCAAAGGAGATCATAAACAACTGCCTCACCATAGAGTTCAGGCAGTTCAGGAAGAAGAATGATCTTGATTTCAGGAGCTTCCGGCACAAGCTGACCGAGAGGCTCATGTTCATTGCCGGGAATGAGGGGCTGCAGTTCCGGCCTGAGATCGTGGACGCCCTCATAGAACGGAACCGTGATGACCTCAGGGCAATCATAAACGATGCAGTTAGCATGATGGCATACAGGGATGATCCAGATGCTGTTGGCCAGCCCTCAATCCGGGATGCCCCCTCCGGCATATACGACGTCATGCATGCGACATTCAAGGAGGGTGACTATGAGGGAATTCTCAGGGACCTCATGGACAAGGACTTCACCACGGAAGATTACTTGATGTGGCTTGACAAAAATCTTCCCATGGAGGCAAAGGATGCGGCAGACCTTGACCATGCGTATGATATCCTTTCAGTTGCAGACGTATTTGTTGGAAGGGTCATAAAGAAGCAACACTATGCATACAAGGGATATGCGGAGGAGATAGCGGCAGGCATTTCAACCGGCATCGTGCACCGAAACGAGAAATACGTGAAATATGAGTTCCCTTCCTACATAATGAAAATGTCCAGGCTGAGGGACAGCAGGGAAGGAAGGAGGTTTGCCACAGCAAAGCTTGCAAGATTCACACATAGTGGAAGGATGAGGATTTCCGGGAATCTGTGGTTCTATGGTGAGATGCTTAAGCGGAAGGAATTTTCCGCCATGCTTGAAAAACAGCTCAACATGAGTGAAAAGGAACTATCTGTTCTCAAGAAAGGCTGACTTCTCGCCAGGCTGGGATGATTCAGCAGGAATCCTGGAAATAACTTTCCTGCATTTCCTAATGGTTCCGCTTACATATAAGGTTTCGGCATCATTGATCTTCTGGTTGAAATAAGAAACAAAAGGACCCATTGTGAATTGATCAGTAAGATAAATGGCGTAATCCCCTTCCACATATTTCCTCTTTGCATGGAAGAGGCGGTACAGCTCCCTGTCAATGAAAGTTATCCTCTTCTGCAGGCTGCCGATCCTTACAAGAACATACCGCTTTCTCAATGGATTGCCTTTCAACAAAGGTTGATGGCGGAGTTGTTAATTTAAGTGTCGAGGCTCCAGATACCCATGAACTATTGCCAAGCCAATAACATATTTATAGACTTATACTCTACAGCTTCATTCACGAGAATTAGAGGTAAGATTTAGATGCCAGAGGTTCAAAGTACATACAGCATGGTCAGGGATGCCTGGAAGGATCTCAAGAAATCTGAGATTTACGGGTTGCAAAAAGAGAGAATGATCGCCTGGAGAAGCGGTTCTTCCATTGAAAGAGTAGAGAGACCCACAAGACTTGACAGGGCAAGGGCGCTTGGCTACAAGGCCAAAGGCGGTTTCATCGTTGTCAGGGCCAGAGTAAGGAGAGGGGGAAGGAACAAGCCTAAAATAATGGGTGGAAGAAGACCCAGAAGGATGGGCTACAATAAACTCACCCCCAAGAAGAGTATCCAGTGGATTGCAGAGGAGAGGACTGCAGACATGTATCCCAACATGGAAGTTCTCAATTCGTATTATGTTGGCGAGGATGGACTCTACAAGTATTATGAGGTCATAATGGTTGACCGGTCACACCCTGAAATTGTTACAGACAGTTCCATCTCCTGGATTGCGGAACCGCAGAACAGGGGCAGAGTATACAGGGGCCTTACCTCAGCGGGATACAAGGGAAGGGGCCTGAGAACAGGTAGAAGTGGGAGTTCCAAGAGCAGGCCATCCATAAGATCAAACGGCAGGCTCAGAAGATAATCCCCACAATTTTCCACTGACTTTTTTCTTTGCCGCGGTGGCCCAGTGGTACGGCGCCAGACTTGAGATCTGGTTCCCTTGTGGATCGGGAGTTCGAATCTCTCCCGCGGCGTCATATTCGGTTCGCGATTTCATAGATTGGCACCTCCTTTTCATTTATCCGAAAAAAATCCTTCATCTTGGATTTAACCTCCTCAACGGCCTCCTGCTGGTTCAGGTGAAGGTACACCTCCGTGGTGCCAAGGTCGCTGTGGCCAAGCAGCCTGGACACAGAATAAATGGAGACCCCGTTCCTTAGCATAGCGGTTGCATATGTGTGCCTCCCCATGTGGGCAGAGAAATGGATGCCTGCCCTGGCAGCAATCCTTGAGACCCTCTGCCTCAGGTAGTCGTACTTCAGCCTTCCCTTGGGACCCGTGAAGAGGTAGTTCTGGTCTGTCTGCATCCTGTCGGCCAGGTAGGCCTTGAGAGCCTTCCTTACCTCTGATGGCAGGTAGACGGTCCTGGTCTTCTGGTTCTTGCCTGTCACATTGATAACGCCTGTATCCATTGATGCAACATCGGAAAGCTTCAGGTTGCACACCTCACCTATGCGGAGGCCGCATCCGAAGATCAGGTACAGCACTGCACTGTCTCTTGCCTTTGTGTATCCCGATGGTGTGCCCAGGATGGCTTTCATCTCATCCTTTGTGACTGTCTTGATCTTCATGCTCCTGGCCTCCCGGGCATAGGGAAACTTCTCCCATCCCATCATGGTGCAGTACTGGTTCACTGTCCTGAGATAATGGTTTATGGTGACGTTTCGCATCCCGTTCAGTCGCATCTCTCTTAGCCAGGCCACAAAATCATCCCTGGTGTTGATCTCCCGGACCCTTGTGATCCTGCGCATGTCCCCTCTGGCGTTCCTTATTGTCTTTCCGTCATAATTGTGGTCAAGGAACCATTCCTCGAATTTGGAAAAATCGTTCATTTCACATCCCTCACAAATGCTCTGTCCTTAGGATCATATCTGTATCCTGCCAGTTTCATGTTTTCAGAAAGTCTCCCGAAGGCCTTATCATCCTGATCTTCCGTCAAAAGGTATTTCTCACCTTGCTCTTTCAGACGGTATTTTCTCACTGATCCCTTCAGCATGTTCATTTTGGCCTCTTCACTCATTTCCTGCCTGCTTTCATTCCAGTACACGAATGATGATGTGGTCTTCCCAAACATCATTTCAAGCTTCTGCGAATTTACCGTGCCATCCTGTATCTTCAGGTATGATGCTATCTCCCCGTATATTGAGGAAAGGTAGTCATAGTACTCCTTCCTGGTTTCATCAATTCCGCTTATCCTTGCCTCTGTCGCAATCAAAATATCTCCTCCACATCTATTCTCTCATTGCATGAATGGCACCTCACAGTGCCTGCTGCCCTGCTTCTCCTCTCCCAGGTGTTTCCGCATTTCGGGCATATGACATAGACACCTGTGGCCTTGGGTTTCAACTTCCTCTTAATGATCCTGAACTCCCTTGCCGTTCCGGAAGGAAGTATCAGGTTTCCGTCGCTGTCAAAAATCATTCCTCAACAATCCTCCCTATTTCCCTTTCAATTGCTGTTCTTGTTATGCGGTCAAGACCCCTGTTGATCCTTCTCTGGAGATCAGCCCTGTGCACTCCACTCTCATACCAGCTTATCCAGATGTCCCTGATCTCCTCAGGACCTGGCGGTGTGTATGTGTCGGGAACGTACCCGATCTCCTGTGCATGTTTCAGCTTCAGGTGAGATGTTCTTGCGGATCTGGCTAGTAGTTTTCCGCACAAGGTGCATTCCCACCTTGTGTGACCGCTGATCCTGACTGGGGTGTAGTAGTCCCTGGGATCAATATCCCCTGCTGGTGTTCTCATCTCCTCACCTCCGTTCGATTCCAGCCTGAGGAGTTGTACCACTCTGCCATGGCTCTGGCATGAAGATCCTTCTGCTTCCTGGTGAACTCGGCTATGTTGATCCAGTCAGCCTTCTCCTTCTTAACCCCAAAATAATCGGCATGCTTCACCACCAGATGGGTTCGCCTTCTGTAATCGCTCATTCAAATTTACCCATTTTCGGCCATTGAAAAGTATCCAGAAAAGGCCATTGAATATTTACCACCCCCTGCATTTTCATGCTGGAGTTGGTAAATGCGCTTACAGCGGAGGATTGGCATATGTTTAGGGCCATGCGGGAACAGGGAATGAGCATAAGCGAGATAGCAAGGAGAACCGGAGCTAGCAGGAAGACTGTGAGGAAATACATTGCAAT
>JAMCUV010000046.1 GCA_023379345.1 Thermoplasmatota archaeon | reverse complement strand
CATCAACAACAGATATGGATGCTGCTGAGGCTATGCCAACTTTGGCACCAAGATCGCTCTTCTTTTTCACGAATCCGTAGGGTACCTTCCTCTCCTCACAGAGCATTGGAAGATAGTATACTACTTCAGGTGGAGATACGTCTTCTGCTATCACGACTACCTTGCTTTCTCCTCTTTCAATAGACTTAATAACTTCGTTCGTACCCTTCTTTATTTTCCCGCTTCTGAATGAATTCTCAACAAGATCCAGTAGTTTTTTTTCCACGGTCTCGGGAGTTTCAAATTTCACATAGCTGTTTTTATCCATTTTGGAACCTCCTTCACTAAGGCAAAACGTAAGCCGTAGAGCCTATATTAACTTTCTCAGGTATATGGCTCTTCTGCAATTATCGCCAGGATATGGTAAACGGCACGCGCAATTTTCTGGAAAAATACCCTGTGCATAATCAGATGACGAAACATGGACGGGTTGCCTACGAAGTAAAGTCCCAGTCACACCGGACGCCGCATACATAGTAATGCACTGAAGACAGGAATTCAGGTGTCTCTCAAACTTTGCAAAGTATGTAAAGGACAAACTGGTTTAGCTTCTTTCAGATACGTTGCCATGGAATTCAAAGGCATAGGGTGGGTTGGTTACAGGTCCAGGGATTACGAATCGGTTGTGAAAATTTTTAAAAATCTTCTGAAAATGGATGCAACAGAAGCCGGTGAGGAATATACACTCTTCAGATTTTCTGGTGGGGATGAACTTGAAATAATGAAAATATCCGGAGTCGAACAGGTTTTTGGAACAGGGCGATTAGGCGCAGTGCCAGGATTGGTCGTAGACAATATTGCCTCTGGTCTTTCCAGGATCAGGGATGCTGGTTTGAATATCACATCATCAGTCCAGTATGGAAACGACGGATCATGCTGGGTACATTTTCAGCTGCCTGACGGTTCAGAGTGGGAACTGAAACAGTGGGATTGCATTGAGAACTCTTTCAAATGATAGGATAAAAAATAGAATTGTGGGAATACGGGTCGTTACGAAAGGAAGTTCAATCCAGCGTCTCCATTGCCCTGTTCACTAGGTTCTTGGCTGTTTCCGATGGTTCCACCATTGGAGACCTGTACCCGCCCTTAAGACCGAACTTCCTGTAAAATGCGTAATAGTATGCCGACGGAAATCTGGATGTTAGCAGCGATCTTATAACGGGGTTAATTTTCTGCATCTGTGTTTTTCTTGCTGCATCAAGTTTTCCGGATGTGAATTCCTTGTATGCAGTAACAACCGGATTGCTGAAATTGGTAAGTCCACAAACCCCGCCATCCGCGCCTATGGACATGGATGGAATGAGGAGATCATCCTGCCCCTGGAAAATGGAGAAATCCGGTCCAGAGAACTGCATTATATCCGAGAAATAGCGCATATCGGCAGAACTCTCTTTCAGCCCTATTATTTCCGAAAACTCATGCTTAAGCGTTTTGACCGTTTCCGGCTCAATTCTTGCGCCACTTAGCTGAGGTATACTATAGATGAAAGTCTCCTTCCTGACGGTGCCGATAACTTCCCTGAAATGCTTCAATATCTCTTCCTGTCCGGCAGTGATGTAATAGGTGGGCATCAGTACCAGTGCATCTGCTCCTGCATCCTTTGCATGCTTGCCAAGTTTCACTGATTCCTGTGTGGAAGATGACCCGATCCCTGCAAGTACCTTCATGCCCTGGCTGTGCTCAACAACAAACTCCAGAAATTTCATCCTTTCTTCAGAGGAAAGGAATGGAAAGAGTCCAGTGCTTCCATTTGGAAATACACCGTATATCCCGATGCCCTTTAGGTAGTCCAGAAGCTTTGCCGTGGCGTCATAATCTATTTCCCCGTTCTGCTTGAATGGTGTGACCATTGGGGTTATAATTCCACTCATTTTCATGATATAGTAATGTGATCAAGGAATAAAAAGGATCAGAATTGATTCTGCAATAGAATGGGGACTATAGATTATATCCAATATTCTCTGTTCTGAGGACATCCACCAAAGCCTTGGGAAGCCCCCTGGCCACCAGATAGTCCCAGTCAGGTATTATTCCTCTTCCTATGGCCAGATTGATTATCTCATTGATGGGCATGAATATGGTACTTGGCGCGTGCACCGTACCCAGCAACCATGGTGGATAGTCGAAATAATCCTTGAGCCTGCCAGGTACCACATCGGTAAGAAGTTCATTGAGGATCGATGCAACTTTCCTGTTGTAGTACCATTTCTTCACGGGTGAATTGGCAAACCCTGGATTGGGGACATACACTTTCCAGTCAAGCCCATATGCCTCCTGGGAATCGAGCTGTATTGACGTGTTCCCGAAGTTGTCAATATCGGATCTTGGAGGGGTTTCCTCAGCGCCCGTGGCAGCGTTAACAACCTTTGCACCGAATCTGTTGAACAGGCTGAGATGTTTGTCTATTACCCTTTCCAGTTCCTGAGCTTCTGCAGAAGATATGGTTATATCATTTTCGAATTGCTCTGAAATTTCTGGTAGATCCTCAATTCTGGAATTCATTATGACCTTAAGATAATAATTGAACCTATCTCCGCTCATGTTTGTCATGGTCTCCTTAGATGTTCATAACCAACCTCTGTATATATAGTTAGCTGGTCACGCTCTCTTTTTCGTCTTCATTTGCGTTCATTAGTCAAACCTCGTATCAGATTGTAATCAAGTCTGTGCACCATCATTTAAGTTAAAAGAGACATTAAGGGAGGTATGGTTACAGGCACTGACGGCAGGATCAAAAAATATCTTAAAGAAACATTCAAAATACGAAATATAATGGAAAGAGTCCCGGTCAGGGCTCCCTCCAGCGAACACACCACATGGATTCTTGCTCCATGGTCTCTGGATAGCATTTCTATCAATTGCGGATTGCCAGTTGAAGAAGTTACCCGTATACTGAAGTCTATGCCTGAAGTGGAAATTGCACTTCAAGATGATGGCACTGGCCAAATTTCTATTGTCAAGTGGCGGGGAGCGGAATCACTCTCTTATCCCATTGAATCATCTTTACGCGAATCGGGCAGGAAGATACGCGATTTCATAAACCTGCATGTCTACAATTATCTTTTGGAACGCACCGGCACCGAAAGCAGGCCAGTGAAACTGGAGGACGCACTGTTTGATCTCAAGAACAGTGTTATGCTGCCGGACGACTTCATGCCGGATTATTTAATGGGAAATCTTGAAGGAGAGGACATCCCTGCAGCTGATTACGTCCTGAAAAATTTACAGCCTTTTTCCGGCAGAACTGATGTTTACTGTTATTTTGAATCAACTGATAAGGGGCCATGTGGCCTTGCATACCTCTTTGCGGCTTCCACAGAACCTGGAAGAGTGATTGGCAACCAGGAAATAGAAAAAATAATAGGAGATTCTTTCAGATCGCTTTCGCGGGATCCGGATTATGTGCATTTTGAGCTTTCACGGTACTTAAAGACCCTACTGTTTAATTTTCAGAGATATAAATCCAATGAACTCAGGAGACCTCTTCCCCCTCCTCATATAATTGAAATCATGAAGAGGAACGGAATCATAGCGGAATCCAATGGAAAATACTCTTTGTCGGTGGGCACATCTGCGGCTGATCTTGAAGGGATGCTTGAAACAGAAAAAAATGCCACAAAAGCCATTTCTGCCAGGTGGCTGGAAAGTATGGTGGAACGGGCTTAGTTTCCGCTCCCCGTGCCGCTTTTTGCTTTTCTCTGCACAACATTTTCACGTATTTCAGACCACAGGAGCGAGGCAAATCCCAGTATTAGGCCATAAACCAGAGGAAATACAACAAGAACCAGAACAGGAGAAAGAGATACTATACCTCCAATGATGGCCGACAGCTCAGCAACTTTCTGAAACGGATAAATAAGGTACAATGAAAATGCAGAGCCGATCCCTACGATCAGGCCGGCCACAAAGGATCTCCATCCCTTCAGGTACATCAATGGAATTGCAGCAATCACGGCAAGGTACGCCAGTGGAAGAAAGAACAGGGTTGCGTATGAAACAGCCGCCGATGCAATTATTGAAAGAACTGCCCCCATCTTAGTCATATACAAACCTCACCTCCGTTGTCTGGGTTGACATGTTGTAATACTGGTGATCAAACCACGCGGTCAGCTGATTGGAGAAGTAGTAGCTGATTGGATTTTCACTTGGCCCACCCGGAAACACTCCATAGAACAAGGACTTCGCAGGATCAGATACCTCCCTCAGCGAAGGCCCCACAGTAACGTAAGGCTCAGGTACCTGTAGCTGTCGGGACACGTACGCTGCGCTGACCGTATGGGAATCACCATACATGGGGTATGGGCCAAGGCCAAGAGCCGAGAGTCCGGTCAAGCTGGCAATCTCCAGTATGTGGACGCGCCCCCATGTCCATGTACTGACGGGGCCAAGTTTCTGCAGCAGGAATGACACTTCCCTGGTGAAGGCGGTCTGCGAGGTCTGGTTGTAACTCCCATTGAACCATGTGGCCGAAGACGGATCGTTCAGGGCAAGATAAAGCGCAGATGTGTCGAATGGCTTTGTAAGAGAGGAAAGTCCATGATCAGCATACACGCGGTCAAAGGTGATGTTGTAAAGTTCGCTGAGATAATACCAGTATACCGTTTCACCGGTTGAATTCACATATGATGTATAATTCCACTGTGAAAGTATGGTGTAAGCCATAGCTTGTGATGCATTCATGCTCATGGAAGAGAGCGACTTCAGTATTACAGGCACGAACTGGGATGCCCAGTAGTCCGAAACGTTACTCTGAAGATTCATCATGTCCTGCACAGTGGTGTTTCTATGGGACTTCAGGTAATGATATATTGTTTGCGCCCTTCCGCCTGAAGTCCAGTATCCTCCTATGAAGGGATATGGATAATTCTTGCCCACGGTTGGCTGATTTGGGGCGAAGGCATATCCCCTGGCGGGGTTCTGGATCTGTGGCAGATATTTGAAGGGCACCTGCCCGGTTATACGGTAATCCGGATTGCTTCCGTTCAACAAGGATCTGGAACCAATGACAGCCACCTTCTGGCCATTGGGCAAGGTTTCATTTATTGTGGGGTACAACCCGGCTGTGATGTACCCGGTGTTATGTATTCCGGCAAGTACGAAATTCTGTGGAGGCGATTCCCAAAGGCGCAAGGCGTTGATCATCTGGCTGTAGTTCGTGCTCATGTCCAGCTTGATTTCCGCAACCAGGTCAGGGGATGGAATTGATGCTGTCCAGTTCATGCTTATGCCCAGGTTTCCGGATCTGGCAATGAGCGGCCCGTTGTTTGTATAAAATATGGAGTATTTCGATCCAAGCAGTGAATAATTGTATTCCCACATAGTGTACTCTTTCCCGTTGTAGGTATAATTGTTCCCATTGAGGATCTCCAGATAGTCATTGGCTGTTGCCCCTTCCGGGGTGGTCAGTCCCCACGATGTTGTGGCAGTATGGCCAATCAGAATTCCCGGGAGCCCGGCAAGTCCCCAGCCGGTTGCATTGATTCCTGGTGCTTCCAGCTGCACAGGAATCCAGAGAGATGGAGCAAGCAGGGTGAGATGTGGATCATTGGCAAGGATGGGTGAATTAAGTGATGAGTAATTTGATGTGACTATCCATGAATTGCTGCCCACCTCAGGTCTCAGTGTGTTCCTGGTGGAAAATCCATAGGGATCAGAAATATTGGAAAGTGCGTTCTCCATGAGGTCTTTCAGGGAACTGAAGAGTGAAGTATTGAGTCCTGTTGCAAACTGGCTGTACCAGTTGAGTGACCAGAGATATCCTGAGGATATTCCCATGTCAGAGAGGTTGAGGCCGTTGACGGTGCCATTGCCAGGAACCATGGTAATGTTTGTGGTGTAATATGGGTAGTAGGGCCATATCTGGCTCAGGTTGGCATAGCCAAGGGCAGAATAGAGCAGATCGGTCTGAAGCTGGCTGGTACCTCCTGTTGTGAGGTCCCATGTCATGTACTCCTGCCAGGCAAAGGAATCAAGGGGCGTCCACTGGAAAGGCTTCTTTCCAACAAGTTTGAAACCGAGAGGAAGATTGCCCGCAGATGCATTTATGTATGCGTTTACACCTTCGGAGTAGTCCTGGATGTATCCATAATACTGTGGATAGTCCGTCATGACATATGAGTTCAGCAGGGCTGCATTTTGCGGTATGCCTATCATGTGCATGGCAATGTCGGAATTCAGTGCAGACGTTCCCACATATGAGCTCAGGTTGCCTGAGGCAAGAAGCGCCTCAAGCTCCATCTGGAACAGCCTGTTGCTGGCTTCGTAATATCCCTGTGCAATGAAGAGATCGTGCAAATTTCGGGCCTGTATGTGGGCAACTCCGGATGAATCTATGGTGATATTCACAGGGTACCGGAGACCAGAAATATGATAATTTCCGGACGTGTAGTTGGCATTCCCGGCTGCCGACCACAGCCCGTTTACAGGATTCAGAGTGTTGAAATCAGTTGACACATAGGATAATGCTATGATTGCCACAATCGCTACCACAATGAATTTTATTCTCATTCTATGGAAAACTGTTACATGCTAATAATTATTGGCTGGTGGGAGTGAAAATATATGGTAACAAGAAAAAGATTCATCCCGACTCAATGAGGGATGAACGGCACGGCCTCATGTGATCATTTTGCATTTAGGTTAATTTCAGGCCATGATCCGGGCAAATCGTATCATGGAAAAGTACCTGCCTTCCATAAAATATGTATCCCTTTCAACGCCTTCAATATAGAAGCCGTTCTTCAGCAGCACCTTCATGGAAGCTACGTTAAAATCCAGGACACCAGTATAAAGCCGGTGCATTGAAATTTCATCCACGGCAAAACGGGTGACAAGGTCCAGGGATTCGCTGGCAATGCCTCTTGACCAGAATTTCCTTCCAATCCAGTATCCCACATGGCATTTCCTGTCCACATAGTCTATGTCCTTCAAGCCGATTATTCCTGCAGGAGTTCCGTCAACAAAAATTATGAAGTCAATTGCGAAGAATTTCTTGCCGTCTTCCCTGTTCATGGTGAAGAAGTTAATTGCATCTTCTATGGTGTAGGGATGATGGAAACCATGGCCCCCTATGTTCCGTGATATAACTGGATCGTTTGCCAGCTCAGCTATTGCTTCCGCATAGCTGGTTTTGAGATCGCTTGACAGCATCACTGCCCTTCCCTGGAGTTTATAATTTTTCATTCCACAGGATTATCATGGTCATCAGAATAATATTTTTGCATGAGTCGCGGGGCAGCACAAATATGATCTTGGTAAGATATCATCCCGGGCCGAACCATGAACAGGGAATGCAACAGCATTTGCGATTGAAATTACTCGAGGTAATTCTATATTAAGAAATATGAAAATAACTATACAATATATTTGCTGCAATGCCCAGAGCATCATGGTCCGGAATTTCATCTGCAGGAACCGCAAAAATCAGCAAATTCGCAATAACAAAATTAAATGTGGTTTCATATGCGAGACAGTACGTGAAAATTATTGACAGTAATATGTTTCTGCTCCGGAGTGGGAAGGTGTTCTTCCGTGGATAAGCTGAAGGTAGGGGTGCTGGGTGCAACTGGCCTGGTCGGGCAGAGGTTTGCGCAGCTCCTTTCAGACCATCCATTCATGGAGATTGCGTCGGTATATGCCTCGGACAGATCATCCGGGCAATCTTACAGCGATTTTCTGAGTTTTGATGAGGACCTTGCGCAGCGCTATGAAGGACTGACAGTGAAGGAATCAAACCCAGACGTAATACTCAGTGACGGAAATGACCTTATTTTCAGTGCAGTGAGCGACGCAAACGCCGGGAAGCTTGAGAAGCATCTGGCGCAAAACGGGTCAATAATCCTGACAAACGCTTCGGCAAACAGGCTGGACAGTGATGTCCCCCTGGTGATTCCCGAGGTGAATCCTCACCATCTTGAATCGTTGAATCCCTCCCGGGGCGCGATTGTTGCAAATGGCAACTGCAGCACCATTGGAATGGTACTTGGCCTGGCGCCGATTGCCGACCTGGGAATCGAAGAGGTTTACGTTACCACAATGCAGGCTGTTAGCGGAGCCGGATATCCCGGGGTCTCCTCAATGGACGTGCTTTCCAATATTCTTCCCTTCATAAAATCCGAGGAAGAAAAAATGGTCAATGAGACAAGGAAAATATTCGGGAGTTTCACCGCTTCCAACAGAACCCAATCAAAGATGAAAATCCATCCAACATGCATTCGTGTTCCAGTGAGAGAAGGACATCTTGAATCCATCACTGCAGTTATGTCGGAGGATGTTGATATCAACCAGCTGCGTGAAAGGTTCAGAAATTTTGGAAACGGAAGCTTGAAAGCAAGGCTCCCCACTTTGCCGGAAAAGAGTGTCATACTCATCAAGGGCGAAGATCGCCCCCAGCCGCTGCTGGATGTCATGGCAGGATCGCCTGAGAGAGCAAGAGGCATGGCTGTGACTGTGGGAAGACTGCGTGTTTCCGGTTCTCGGGTATCATTTGTTGCACTGGTGAACAACCTGATACGGGGAGCAGCAGGTTCTGCAGTGCTTAATGCAGAAGTGCTTCACGAATCGGGGTTGATAACATGAATACTGAAAACCTCACTGTAATAAAGATTGGAGGGTCGTTTCTCACATCCCACCAGGCAATGTTCGATCTCGCTAAGCTTGCACAGGAGAAAAGAGGGGCAGTATTTGTTCTGAGTGCTTTCAAGGGCATAACCGACAGGCTCGTTTCCGGCTATGGCCTTGATGCTGCAGGAAGAGAAGCTGTTCTCAGGGAAGTTCTCACTTACCATTCAAATCTGGTTCAGAATGCTTTACCCAACACCCCTCAGAAATTCTGGGCCCTTGAGATCCTCTACGAACTGGGGCCTGAATATTACGGCTTCAACAGGTTCACAGAATTTGCCAGGAACGCCGATTACGATTCATTCCTGGCAATGGGTGAGAAACTGGCCGCAGCAGTTGTATCAATTTTCCTGGTAAATGTTGGAATAAAATGCCGCAACGTGACATCAGATCGGCTTGGTATCACAGTTCAGGGAGATTCCGGGAATACTTTTATTGATATCCAAAGAAGCCATGCCAGAGCTTTCCCTGTTATACAAAAACTTCTGGATTCTGGATACTTGCCCATAACCACAGGCTTCTTCGGCATAGATGATGGCGGCAGGATAAGAATCCTTGGGAGAAATTCCAGCGATTACAGCGCCATTGCACTGGGCGCTGCCCTGAAGACAGGGGAGGTGCTGCTCCTCAAGGATGTGCCGGGCATATACAGCAGTGATCCAAGGCTGCTGAAAGCCGGGGAGCAACATTTTTCCCAAATATCCTACGATAAAGCACTGGAAATCTGCAATTCCGGGTCAAGAATAATTCATCCTATGGCCATAATAACTGCCAGACAGCAAGGAATTCCAATAAGAATAATAAAATACGGTGACAGCAGTGATGGCACCCTCGTCACTTCTGCTGATACAGACAGCACAGCTTTCCCATCATGAGTGGCAGGAAGCAGTTGCACTTTTTGCGACGCCAGATTTCTATGGCAGTCATAGTATAACCTGAGGTTCATCATGCTTCTGCCATGTTATAATATGGGAATGAGATCAAGTTTTCGAGTTTATGGCTAAACCAGTACTGAAATGGGCGGGAGGGAAACGGCAGATCATTGGAGAGCTCATTGAGAGGTTGCCTCCTGATTTCCATACATATCGTGAGCCATTCATGGGCGGTGGTGCCCTGTTTTTCAAACTTTGTGAACTCAGGGGAGCCATGAGGTCGGTCATTTCAGATATCAATCCTGACCTGATCATGCTATACCAGGTCATAAGGGACCAGAAGGATGACCTGATCAGGTACCTTCATGGAATGGGGCTGGGAAATAACAGGGATGATTATTACAAAGCAAGAGAGATATACAACTCCGCAACAGCCAGCCCATTGATGAAATCTGCACTGTTCATATATCTTAACCACCACGGATTCAACGGTCTTTACAGGCTGAATTCATCAGGGCATTACAACGTGCCATTTGGCAGGTACACGAACCCGTCTCTACCTTCGGATATTGATATTTCCCGGGCTTCCCAATGCCTTTCGCGATCATCAATCAGGCAGGGGGATTTCAGAACCACCCTCTCAGATGCTGAAACGGGCGATTTCGCATATCTTGATCCCCCGTACATGCCGCTGTCTACAACATCCAATTTCACCAACTACAGCACTATGGGTTTCACAAGGAAAGATCAGGAGGATCTTGCAAAGGTTGTTGAAGAGCTTGACAAGAAAGGCGTGAAGTTTTTGCTGAGCAATGCGGCCACAGATGAAATTGAGGGACTTTACTCTTCATACAGGGTGGAAAAAATCATGGCCAGGAGAAACATAAATTCAAAGCCTGATGGACGTGGAAAAATCCCTGAATTGATTGTCAGAAATTATTGATGAATTAAGGATCATCATTCAGGCTGGAAATTCTGGAATGGCTTGTGCAATGATCATGAAATCGATATGATCATGGAATCCTGTACTCTCTTCCTCCCAGCGTCCCCTGATCAATATCCCTTTTGGTAGCATACTTTTCCATTTCAAGATTCCGGAGCTGTTTTCTGATAATTTTCCCGCTTATGGTCTTTGGCAGTTCAGATACAAATTCGATCTTCTTTGGCCTCATGTACGGCGCGGTTACAGATTTCACATGGAGGCTCAGTTCCCTTGCAAGATCGGAACTGGGCTTGAATCCTGGCCTGAGAATCACAAAAGCCTTCACAAGGTTTCCTCTTATTTCATCAGGTGTCGGGACAACAGCGGATTCAGCAACAGCCGGATGGCTCAGGAGTGCTGATTCCACCTCGAATGGTCCGATGCGGTAATCGGATGCCTTGATAACATCATCTGCCCTTGACACAAACCATACGTATCCGTCACTGTCCATCTTGCCAAGGTCCCCGGTGTAATAGAATCCATGCTTGAACCTGTCAGCATTCAGCGCAGAGTCGTTGCCGTATCTGTCAAAGAGCCCTGGAACCCTGCTACCAATTTTTACGGCGATATTTCCCTCCTCGCCGGGTCCAAGCTCATTCCCGTCTTCGTCCACAATTCTCAGATCATACTGGAGAAGAGGCTTGCCGGTAGATCCTGGCTTTATCTTGTTTGGGTCAACGTTTCCGATCATTGCGGTACTCTCGGACTGCCCGTAGCCATCCCTGATTGTTACTCCTGTGATCTTCTCCCATCTTGATATGATCTCAGGATTCAATGGTTCACCGGCTGAAGAACACTTGTTAAGAGCAAGCGGCCTAAAGTTATCCAGTTTCTGTACGAGAAACATTCTCCACACTGTGGGGGCCGTGCAGAGACTTGTAATGGGGTAGTTTTCAAGTACCGACAGGGACCTCTCAGCACTGAACCTCCCCTGCTCATATGCGAAAGAGGTGGAACCGGCCACAAGAGGAGCATATAGATTGGACCAGGCCCATTTCGCCCACCCAGGGCTGCTTATGTTCCAGTGTATATCCTTAGGTCCTATTCCAAGCCACATGGCTGTTGACAGGTGCCCAAGTGGATAGTATCCATTATGTACAATCGCTTTCGGCTTGCCCTCGGTACCTGAGGTGAAGAAAATGGCATGAGGCGTTTCAGCATCACGATGAATTGACGAATATTCTGAAGCTTTCACGTCAACCCTGTTCTGGAACTCCTCGCTGGTCACATCAAATATCTTGATGAAGTAACCTCTTGTTGCATCCTCAATGGGTTTTCTTGAATCAGAATCAGTAAAAACAGCCTTGGCGTTGATCTGTTCAACCCTGTATTTTATATCCCCTGAAGTAAGAAGAAGAGGCGCGGGTGAGTATACCACACCCACAAGCGCTGACGCAATGGCGATGTACCATAAGTCAGGAATCATTTTCGTCATTATGAGTATGGAATCGCCATTGTGGATTCCCTCATCCCACAGCAGATTGGCGTATTGCATTGACTTCCGGACAAGTTCTCCATAGGTGATGTTCTGAATGTTCTCATCCTGGTCCATCAGCATCAAAGCCGTTTTATCCTCATCGTGTTTCATGAGAATATCAGCAACCCAGTTGAAATCCTTGCGATGCTGTAATTCCTTCATTTCCTCAAGGTCAATCATATAATACACAACGCAGTTTTGCGCATTAATCTTACTGATTCATCCTGTCGCTACTGCACATATGAGTTAAATTTCATAACGCGATGACATGCAGTGCTGCAGGTTCAACAAGTGGAGAGTGGAAATATGCAGAAAAAAATTTCATCCGATACCAAGGTTGCGTATCTCGGGCCCAGGGGAACCTGGAGCGAAATAGCATCCGAATATCTGGCACCCGGTGCAATCAAGGTTCCCGGTTCAAGCTTCGCAGAAGTTCTGGAGATGGCTGAGACCGGTAGAACTGATTCGTGTGTTCTTCCGGTGGAAAATTCTGTTGAAGGGCCCGTATCTTCTGTCATTGATCTCATAGTTGGATCAAAGATCAACATTACAGGAGAGGCCATGGTTTCTGTCAGGCATATGCTCCTTTCCAATTCAGAAAAAATTGAGAGAATATACTCGCATCCACAGGCCATAGCACAGTGCCGCAACACAATAACGAGACTCTATCCTCATGCACGGATCTATGAAACCAGTTCTACAGCCGAAATGGCGCGGAAAGTTAAGGATGAGGTCGGTTCCGCAATCATAGGCTCTTCCAGGATTTCAGAGCTTTATGGCCTAGGGGTGAAAGCAAGGGATGTCTGTGATTATTCCCGGAATCTTACGCGGTTCGTGATGCTTTCTCGGGGAGAGACTGTTTCAACAGGAAAGGACAAGACAACAATCACATTCGTACTGAAAGGCAATATTGCAGGTTCACTGGTAAATGCACTGCTACCATTCTCGACAAGAAACATCAACCTAAGCATGGTTATGTCAAGGCCTGAAAAGTACAATCCCGGCACTTACAGATTCTTTCTTGATGTACTTGGGCATTCTGACGATGATTCAATGAAGGATGCTGTAAGCGAACTGTCAGGTCAGTGCAGCAGTATCAGGATTCTTGGTTGTTATCCGAGATCTTCATGGGACGAGGCTGCAGAGCTACAAAAATGAAAAACCGGTGCGTCCAGAACGCTCACATTCGACGGATTTTTTCAGAATCTCTGGCTAACTTAATTTGAGAAATATAAATTTCAACTTTTTGCACAATCTCGCTGTATGAAGATTCAGAGACTTTCATTCTCTCATCTCCAATATCCGCGAAAAGAGATCCGTGGTCCTCATGAAAGTGAAGGACATTCTTTCCCTTATGGTAAAAATGACCTGGTTGTTTCTCAACAATTCCCTGAATTTTCCTGACCCTCTCTAGCAGTTGATCAACGTTTTTCAGGTCATCTGGAGTTGCGTGCTTCATCACCTAACCAAAGGAAAGTTTAATGCAATAAGATTTCTGCGTTGGAAGAGGGTATCTAGAACTTACGATGATACGATTAATGCCATATTAAGAAACAGTCTATGATTTAAAATAGAACAGGTTTGTTTTATGGTGCACAAGCAACATCCAACGTCTGTGTTAACAATATATTTATTGAATGGATGGGATATTGGCAGACCAGTAGTCATTAGGTCTCAGTACTTGTTGCTCAAGCTTGAAAGAAATTTCTTTTAATGAGGTGTTAGCTTATTTACAGTGGGTGTTTCTTCCAGTCCATGAGGTCCTTGTCATTCAGGGATCTGATTTCAAGCTTTTCCAGCAGGTCTATGAACAGGTCATCCCTGATTGAATCAGCATATACCTTTTCCTCAGAATGACGGAAAATTGCAGTTCTTATTGCTCCTGCTGCCATGGCAGACTGGAGATGTGAAGCTTCAACAGAATCATCCTTTATCTGACTCGAGTACGTTCCCGATAGGTCGTCTTTCTGCAGATCCATAAGCAGGTCATCAACAGTAGCTTCAAGTTTCTTGTTGTGGTCCTCTGCCAGCACTACACGGACTTTGTATGTTGGCTCAAAATCAATCTTGTCATCATTCACCTTGAACCAGTTCTTTGCATCCTTTTCAAAGAACACTTCAGACAGTGCCTTGGCGACTAGTTTTGGATTTGAGAAATCAACACCGGATGTAAGATCAAGTTACGATTTCCGTTAACCATGTTAACATCCACCTTTGGAAGTTATCATCTGTCTGATGCTTAAACTTCGTGGGTATAACCCTATACCCTCTATCCCGTTCACAAACGCTTCAGGGATTGCCTTTTT
>JAMCUV010000045.1 GCA_023379345.1 Thermoplasmatota archaeon | reverse complement strand
TTCCAGGCATAGCATCTGTTCTGAGGGGGATCGATGACAAAAATTCAATCGATTACACAATCGTAAGGGAAAACAGTGAAGGTCTATATTCCAGTCATTTTGGCGGAATGGTGCTGAGGGATTCGGTGGCCATTGACAACCAGATAATCACTCGCGAAGGAACGGAGAGAATAGTGGATATGGCCTTCAATCTTGCAGAGAAAAGCAAAGGCGCTCTTTCAAACGGAAAGAGATCAGTGACGTGCGTCGACAAGAGCAACGTGCTGAAATCTTTTGCATTCTTCCGGAAGGTTTTCGATGAGGTTGCTGAAAAACATCCTCATGTTGACAGGCAATACATGTACGGAGACGCAATGACACAGTACATGCTCCTGCACCCCAGAAACCTGAATGTTATTGTTACGGAAAATATGTTCGGGGACATATTATCGGACCTTGGGGCCTCAACAGTAGGAGGGCTCGGGTTTGCCTACAGTGCAAACCTGTCCACGAAAAAAGGCATGTTTGAACCAGTACACGGCAGCGCTGTTGACATAGCTGGAAAAGGTATTGCCAATCCAATTGCAATGATACTCTCAATGGGCATGATGATTGACTGGCTGGGTTTCAGCAAAGACAGGCTGGTGCTTGAAGAAGCAATGTTCTCGGCCATCAGGAAAGGCACAAAAACTCCAGACATGGGCGGAAGCGCGAAAACAGAGGCATTTACAGAGCAAATAATTTCTGAGCTGTTGAACAGCTCATAGATTTCCCGGTCAAGAAAGCCTGCGCGTATCTGGGATCGGGAACAGTGAACTTATGGGCAGATCTGTTGCAATCTTATACTGGAGATCTTCAGCCTGTCCTGAATCTTGATGTTCACTCAACAAGATACCTTATGAGTCCGCCTGGCATATCTGAGAACTTCAGCTCCAACGTCTGTTATGACATCCCCCTTGTCAAGGAGCCCATAGGTTTTAAGGAGCGGGATAAATTCAGGGCTTTCCTCAGTCTTTTTCCTGCTGCACAGAACACTGATTGCCTCAGGGCCAACAAATTTTAGATAGTTTTCAGGGGTGGCTTTCTTCAGAACAATATCACCGCTCCTGTTGATCTGGAAATACGTGTGATGCTTGTGAACTTCTGCACTTTTCTTCAGTTTTGCCGCCGTCCGTTTAATGGAAGTGTTCCCGTATGTGTCAAGAAGCCCCAGTGCCCTGAGCCGCAACAGGTACTCAGTCACTCTTATCTGCGGTATATCCGTGTACCTGGTGGTGTTTTTGGCATAATCAACCTTTGCAGTATGCATGTGCCTCAGCACCTTCAGCATCTCTGGAGAGGAAAGAACCTCCTTCAGTACTTCATCTGAAATATTATCGCTCTCCACCTGCCAGTCACCACAGCAGCACCAATGTGATCATTTCTTAAATACTCGCACTCCGTACCAGTACGGTTCCCAGAGATGCACGGGAATTCAAAGCGTCAACAGCATGTAGGCTATGAGCAGTACTGCAACCAGAAGTATAATGATGCCTGCAGCAACCTCCAGCCCAGTTGACGGAACAAAATTGCCCTCTTCAATACTTTTCTTGTTCCTCACGAAGCTTCTTAGCGCCATTATCTCAAGGAAACCGCCCGCTATGACAAGGACAATGCCTATGGAAGACGACCTCCCGTAGGAGGACGTTGGAGCAGTCCTGTCAAGCTCCTTGATGATTATCCCGAATTTTGCCACCACAAATCCCAGGGCCATGACTGCAATACCGGTCCTGAGCCATGCCAGGTAGGTGCGCTCGTTTGCCATGTGGTCGGTTATCTTTGACTGATCGCTTCCGTCCTTCGTAAATGGATCATAACCCGGAATATATTTAACAATAGTGCTGGCCGTCACTGCCCATTATTCTCCTGGTAATATCCAGTTCATCACTTCCTGTCATAGCGCTCAATTTCCCTTATGGCGTGCAGTTTTTTCAGGTTGGGATTGCTTTTATACAGTTTTAACATAACTGGAAGTGGACATACAGGTCACTGAACTGTCCAAGATTTATTCGGGTAATGTCAGTGCTCTTAATGGCGTAAGTTTTCACATCGACCACAATGGAATTTTTGCCCTCATTGGAAAGAACGGTGCAGGAAAAACCACGCTGGTGAGGATTCTATCAACACAACTGATGCCCACTTCCGGAAGGGCTTTCATCAATGGCAATGATGTTGTGCAGGATGCCCGTGAGGTAAGGGAGATCATAGCCGCTGTGCCGCAGGAAGCAAGGGCAGTGCCATGGATGACCCCTGTGCAGACAATAACATCATATCTCATGTGGCGCGGGTACACACACTCTGAATCCAGGACAATGGCAATGGATGTCCTTCGCAGCCTGGGGCTGGAGGACCAGGAAAATGTGAAAAACAGGAGTCTTTCCGGAGGGCAGAAGAGGAAGGTTCTGGTTGCAACCGCACTGGCAAGTGAGGCAACTGTAATTTTCATGGATGAGCCTACAACAGGCCTTGACTTCATCTCAAGAAAGGAGCTCTGGAATGTTCTTGCATCAATGAAGAAGGACAGGCTCATAATTCTGACCACGCACTACCTTGAGGAGGCCGAGCAGCTTGGAGACAGGATCGGGATCATTGACCGTGGAAGGATGGTTGGCCTGGGCACTCTGGAGGATCTTCGTGGATTGACCCGATATCCTCTCAGCCTCAAGATTTTCGCCAGAAACCTGGACTTGCCGGACATCACGGGACAGGTGAAGAGGCTTGATGACGGGGAGATCCAGGTCCTGACAACAGAAGATCAGGCCTACGGCCTGGTAACATCGCTTCTTGCCAGCCACATCAGGTTCAATGTGCAGGAAATCTCCCTCAACACCATATTCGAATCCCTTGT
>JAMCUV010000044.1:4302-6996 GCA_023379345.1 Thermoplasmatota archaeon | reverse complement strand
CCCTTGTGATTGGCTACTATTCCCTTTCCACTTACTATTCTGCCCTGCTCCACTGGCTTACCCCTTATTTTGGATCCGGCCTCGCAATTGTCATGGGATTGATGTTCATGTACATGGGCGATCCACTACACTGGCCCATACTTCTGGGTGTATGGATATTGCTTGGGGTAATAGTGGGGCTGGGATCACGGAAAGGCAGGAAGGCCGTAGGGGCTGCCATAGCAACATATGTCACCGTATCAGGTGTAATGGGGCTGGCCCTGGCAACGTTATTCGTTTCATTCAGCGGCACCGGCCTTAATCTTTCCGCCGGCACAGGTCTGATCCAGTCACTGTCTTCCGGTTCCCTTGCGCCTCCTCCCGGAACAAATCTTTACAGCATTCTCACTGAGCCCATACTGGGCAGGTTCATCTCCGCAGTATCAATCGTGACAGGTTCGCTTTCTCTTGGAGGATTGAGCGTCAACCCTGCAGTTGTCACCCCGGCACTTCCTGGGGGCACTTCCATATATCCTGTTGTGGAAAAGGTCCTACTTCTCTTTGTCCCTTACATAATTGCAAATTTTGTCATATTTGTGGTCGTTGCTGACCTGGTTGGAAAGTATGCCAACAGGATCATAGATCCCTCTTCAGGAAAGAAAGGACGGAAAAAGGGAGCGGGCACTGTTATTGTGGTCATAGCCATGGCGGTTCTGATTGCAGCATCCCTGGCGCCTGTATTCCATGGTGGGGAGAGCCACATTGCTCCGTACAGCCAACTATCCGGAAGCAATGAAGCCATGCAGTTGCTTGTGAGCAGTTCATCCCCACTCTACATGGCTCCACTGCCATCACATTATTTTTCAGGTATATACTCAGATTCGCAGACACAGCTGAACCTTTCAAGCGTTTCCGGCATAAATTACGCAGCAGGAGTTGTTGGCGCATATGGAGATACCTATGGAGTCTACGGTTATCTCCAGAGAACAAACTCAACTGCATTTTCTGGCTGGGCAGGAGACGCCCAGAGAAATTCATCTATATTTACAATGGTTGCAGTTTCGTCTAACCTGACAGATCTTGTGGGTGCCATAGAATCTGACAACCTCTTTGGGCTGTCGCCATCCTTTACGACATCTTCAGGCATAGGTGGGGAGTTCAACAGGTACCTGAATCTTATTCCCCCCGTAACCATAGTGGAGGATTTTCCTGGCTCCTATAACCACACTGTTGCAATGGCATCCGGAGAGGCCTCATCCATATCGTCATCGCTGAATGATTCTGGAGTTAGCCTGCTGGCCTCCTTCACCCTCCCAAGCGACTTCATCTCAAATGTTTCATTCAACACCACACTTTATCTATATGGTGCAGGTGCAGTCAATTCGCATACAACCTATGATCTTCTCAGAAGCGTCTCCCCGTACATTCCTTCCACGGGATCATTTCCCATGTTCATGGCTGGTCTTGATGGTGGATACCTCGTTCCGGGGGCAAGCGCCGACTCTGTAGGAAGTTCAATGTTTGTCACGGGTTATCTGAATTCCACTGAGGTTTCGCAGCTCCTCTCCGGCAGTGTTGGTATTGGCAATGCAAGCAAACTGCTTGGTTCCAGCATAGTATTTGCTGGAGGCATATTCCAGAAGGGCAATGTGTTTCATTCTCCTCCCTATATGCAGAACATAAGCGCAGCCGCAATAATGGGGACGAACACAACCATGTCATTCACGTCGAATTCAACCCTTTACGGCCTAGCCTTCGCGTACCCTGTGGAAAACGGCACATCCGGTTCTTTAATCTATAACTATTCATCATATTCCAACTACCCTGATATCCCCGTCTCCGCCATAGGGACATCCACCCCTGCTTCCATAAACTACACATCACTCCTGAACACCGGCAGCCTCCACTTCAAGACCAATGCCACATTCCCGGCAGAATTGAATGTCACCATAACCTACAGCATGATAAATGGCACAGTTGCAATGGTCAACACCACCATCTTTTCCCAGAATTCCGCAAACCTGAAAAATTTCAGCATAAGTGAATATGGCATCGTGCAGGATTATCCGGGCCTTGTTACCCTAATGAATGGAAGCACAAACTTCTCGCAGCCGTCACTGGGAACGACACCGGCAAGATTCAGCTATGAGCTGGAATTCAAGAATCCTGGAGCCTATGTGATGCCGCCTCCCCAGATATCATACAGCCTCAATGGCCATGGCTTCTCATATGCCTACACGGATCCAATCATTGTTGTACCTTATCCGGATGTGTTCTCCACCATAAATAACCTGGAATATAATTCTGCAGCAATTATAGCGTACGCCAGTGGAGCCCATATCCTTGTGTATCAGCTGATCCCAGGATTCTACTTCTTTGATCTGCTTCCCATAGCCCTGATTCTCATAGACATTCCCCTGGAGTACCACTGGTACAGGAAAATGATGGAGAAGAGAAGAAGCGCACGGCGCAGTCAGCCCTGAGGCGAATCCATGCAGTTCAGGACTATGCCGGATGAAATCTTGGGGTAAAAGTAGGTGGACTTCTGCGGAAGTATCCCCTCTTTTTCAATTAAGCTGAGAAGCTTCCTCCTGTCCCACTGGGGCAATATGACCGAGAAATCGGCGTTTCCTTCATCGACCTGGGATACCGCCTCATGAGTATCGTGAGTGTACTTTATTCTGTCCCTGAAATCCTGTTCCTGGAAATGCAGGA
>JAMCUV010000044.1:0-4106 GCA_023379345.1 Thermoplasmatota archaeon | reverse complement strand
CCTGTCGGATCTCACATAACGGTGAATTCCAGCAACCATGAGGCCGTCGCTGGAAAGTGGCACAATGTAGGCCATGATGTTGCTCCAGAAACTGCGTGCGTATCCATCTGTCGCTTCGGCGAGCTTTCTGGTGGCCGCAAGCCTGTGATGGCCATCTGCAACAATGGCATCCCTGTCCATGAGTTCACCTGCGATCTTCCCGGCGCTGCCAGCATCACGGATCAAATATATCCTATTCTCCACACCGGCCTGATCGGTAAATCTGAGATCCGGCTCCTTACCGGAAATTATGTTATGGAGCATCTGCTCAATTCCTTCGGATTCCACTGCAAGGTATATGGGCTCAAGCTGGGCTGAGAGCAATCCCATGATGCGGACCCTCTCCTCCACAGGCCCAGGGAATGTACGTTCATGCGGTTTCACATGCCCATCATCAGGGAATATGTTAACCAGGGCCATAAGACCTGTCAGTCTCTTCTCACTGCCATCCACGGAATAGGTTTGGTCAACAATAACCATGAGAGGATCGTCTGTACGCTTCAGGATCCCTTGAGATTTCCAGGCTTTAAAAGTGTCCAGGGCCTGTTCAATGTTGGCGGTATCAGGCAAGGTCAGGTGCGTTATGTTGTGATCCCTGGACTTCAGCAACTTCTCCTGCTTCCGTGATATGGCGTCAAAGGGCGGCGATATGACCTCATTGACATCTGCATTGAACATGAGGGGCCTGAATTGAGAAATCTTCACCATAGGTAAAAATCACGCTCTTTCATGTATCCATCCACAGGCTTGCAGTGGTGCCGGCACATCATGAAAAATCATTCCACGGCAAGATAAATTACTTTTGCCTGGAATTCCAAATATCTGAAAAGAAGCCCATATGTCCACCACAATGGTACAAACAGCCATTTATGCCCAATTTCACAAGGTTCACGAAGTAAAACCCGATCCGGACTTCCTGCAAATCAGCAACATGCAGTCAACATATTGTCATGATCCGGATTGAATCCTTTATTACGCCATTGACAATCAACGGCATGGTAGCAATGGATGAATCCAAAAAATTGGCCGCACTTGTATGTGATCCCCTGGACGCATACCTCATGGAAGGTCTTGCGTCTTCCGGAATAAAAGTATCCTATGAGCCCGCAATAACACCTGATGAACTTGGCAGGAAGGTGAAGGACTATGACATCATTGTGGTCAGAAGTCGCACAAAGGTTACCGGGGATATCATCTCCAGGGCCAGCAGACTCAAGATAATTGCCAGAGCCGGCATAGGCACCGACAATATAGATCTGGAATCTGCCCAAAAGAAAAAAATCGAGATCGTGACTGCGGCGGGATCCTCAACGGATTCCGTGGCGGAGCTCAATGTTGCCCTGGCGGTGAGCCTGGCCAGGAAGATACCAATTCTGAATCAGAAGTCCAAGAAGGGCATATGGACAAAGGAAACAGGAACAGAACTGCATGGAAAGGCTGCAGGTATCATCGGGTTTGGCAGGATAGGCCAGGCAACTGCGCAGATACTCAGATCCATGGGCCTGGAGATTGCTGCTTATGATCCCGTTAAAAATAGTCAGGCTATGGAAATGGTGGGCGGCAGGTATGTATCAATTGAAGACCTTTTCAAAAATTCAGATATAATCTTCGTTCTTGCGGCATTTTCAGGTGAATCCGGTGGAATGATAGGGAAAAGCCACTTCGACATTTCGAAGCATGGGCTGTTCATTGTGAACACCAGCAGGGCCCAGTTCATAAACGGCCCCGAACTGCTGGATGCACTGAAAGAAGGACAGGTGGGGGGGTACGCAACAGATGTCTTCTGGCATGAGCCACCCCAGGCGGAGTGGGAGAAGGAAATCGCCGCAATGGACAGCGTCATCATCACACCGCACATTGGTGCACAGACAGCGGAGGCCCAGAAAAGAGTTGCAAAATATACTCTGCAGAACCTTCTGGACCGAATACAGGAGATGAAGCTATGATGCTCATACCGGGCCCGGTAAGTGTACCACAGAGCGTTTCTCAGGCGGCCAGTCTGGTTGTGAACCACAGATCGCAGCAATTCAGGGACATAATAATGGAATCTGAAGCACTTCTCAACAAATTTGCAGCATCGGACCGTGCCATCATGACTACAGGCTCCGGTACGACGGCCGTGGAATCAATGATATTTTCCCTGACATCTCCCGGTGATCATGTGGGGGCGGTCACATTCGGTGAATTCGGTAACAGACTGATTGATAGTCTGCATCGCCGGAGGCTGAAAGTTTCCACTCTGAATCTCACGGAGAACGATGTCCTCACAGATGACCAGATCAAGGACTTCATAAGCGGGAACAGCAGCATGAAGTCCCTGTTCCTTGTGCAGAACGAAACCGGAAACGGCACTTCCATACACGGCATGAAGAAAATAACACTGGCCGCAAGGGACATGGGTGTGAGGGTCTTCGTTGATTCCGTATCAGCATTCGGTGCAGTCCCCATCAATGTCAGGGAATGGGGCATCGATGCAGTGGCAACGTGCAGCCAGAAAGGACTGGCCTCAGTTCCCGGATTAGGAATAGTGCTGCTGGGAGAAGAAATGGCCAGTATGGTCAACCCAAGGGAAGATATCCCGCAGTATCTGGACCTTGGAATATCTCTGAAGTTCCTCTCAAAGAACGAAACGCCATATACGCCATCAACAGGGAGCTTCAACGCTCTTCGTGAAGCCCTGAGAATCCTGGAAATGGAGGGTCTGGAGAGAAGATGGGCCAGGCATCATGCCAACGCTGAGTACCTGAGGCAATCTCTCCTTGGAAGCCGGTCAGAGGTTCTTGGAAATCCCGGCAATTACTCTGATACGGTCATAGCCTTCAAGCCCAGGCTATCCGTGAAGGACACTGTTGCCGGACTGGCTTCAAGAGGCATCACAGTGTCCAGAGGAATGGGAAAACTGGCTGATTCCATAATCAGGGTTGGGAACCTTGGCATAGTGACAGGCAGGGATATCCACGAATTCGTCCGTGCCTATTATGACATAAGCGGAATACCTGAATCAAACTCGGATGAGGAGATTCCCGCCGATTCCATCCCTGATCCAGAGATCATGAATCTGTTCTGACTGTTGCGGTTCTAAATTTTGAGCTTACACCTAATTTTTGTATTCATTTAACTATTTCGAATATAACACAGTCCCCTGCCGCTTGCCCATGGGCGCAGGAAATATTTTCATTGCCGGATAGGAATCCCAGTAAAGCTTATTGAACAGGAATAGAATGGGGTTCCATGCAGTCTGACCCCATGGAAGAAATATTTGGCATGATGGACGACGAGAGGTACGAAGAAGTTCTTGATAAAGTGGAGAAGATGATTTCAACTGACAAGGAGAATCCTCTTCCGCACGCGGTGAAGGCCATGGCTCTCATGGAGCTTGGCACGGATTCAGAAGCTGCCCTCAGGGAGGCAGACATAGCGTACAAGAAATCACAGGACGCTTTCTTCAAGTACGTAAGGGGTTGGGCACTTTCCGAGAATGGCGACATAAAGGGAGGTTTGAAGCTGCTGAATCAGGCTTCAGAGCAGGATCCTGAAAACATCCAGTACCTCATAAAGCTTGCAGAGGTGTACGAGGACGATGGGAAATCGCAGGACGCCCTCAAGGCAATCATAAGGGCGCAGCGTGTGGAGCCTGATGATGTGAGGCTTGCCCTAATGAAGGCCGGCTACCTCAATACCCTTGAACGGGCAAGAGAGGCAGTGACGGAGCTGAAGCGAATAAACAGCAAGTACCCGGAGTTCGACTATGCCTACTTCATGCTTTCGGAATCATATCTTCTTCTTGATGATCTGAAAAACGCAGAGACTGCCATAGATTCTGCCATAAAACTCAGCAAAACTCCTGATCCTGAATACTATGAGAGATCGGCACAAATCAGGATCGCAGAGGGGGATCTGGATAATGCCATATCTTACCTTGACAGGGCCATGGGCGCTGCCAGTTCAGATGATGAAAAGGTCATCTACCTTCTGGAGAAGGTTAAGGCCCTATCATTTGCAGGAAAGGCCGATGAGGGCGAGAAAATCCTCCGTGATGAATACCAGAAGAACAGTGAGAATGCTCT
>JAMCUV010000043.1 GCA_023379345.1 Thermoplasmatota archaeon | reverse complement strand
TTCTCCTCATCGTATTTCGCCGAGGACATAATGCAGAGCAATGAGGCAGTTGATTTCATCCTGGCCGGAGATTTTGTCGAGAAGCAGCTCATAAGCCTGCTCAATGCAGTGGAGAAAGGTTCCAGCCTCGAGAATGTTCCGAACCTTCTGTACAGGGAAGGAGGAAAAATAAGGAGAAACCTACCCCTGAAGGACGACGATCCCACCGCCCAGGTGTTCATAAACTACAAGGTCCTGGTCAGGAACTCCATCAAATACCATGATATCCGCGGACACCTGCCGTATTATGCATGGATAAAGAACCCAGTGGCAATGACCTTGATTCAGAGGGGATGCCAGTATAACTGCGGATTCTGCGGCGGATCAAATTTTGCATACAAGAACAGGTATTTTCCCATCTCTCCGGTGAAAAGGTCGCCCGAGAGGGTGGCAGAAGAACTGGAATCAGTGAAGGAGACCATAAACTCTCCTGTTTTCATAGCAGGAGATATAAACCAGACCGGTGAAAAGTATTACCAGTCACTGTTCTCAGAATTCAAGTCAAGAGGACTGGACATGCCTCTCCTCACCGAATATTTCGTTCCGCCCGGAAGGGAATATTTCCAGTATTTTTCCAGCAAGATCAACGACTTCTCATGCGAGATATCTCCCGATTCTTCCGACATAAAGATCAGAAATGCCACTGGAAGGTATTATTCCAACGAGGAGCTTGAGAAAGCGATATCCCTGGCTAAGGAATATGGCTCAAAGAAGTTTGATGTCTACTTTTCCATAGGCCTGCCAAACCAGACTGTTGTGGACGTAATGAGGGACGCAACATATTCCGAACATCTCTCCAATGATTACGGTAGTGCAGAAATGCCAGTATATGGCTTCATCTCGCCCCTTGCACCATTCCTTGACCCAGGATCGCTGTTTTATGAAATGCCTGAGAAATACGGGTTCACCATATTCGCCAGGAAAATCATGGATTACTATAACCTGCTGGACAGTGGAAAGTCATGGGACGACTTCCTGAACTATGAAACAAAGTGGATGTCAAAGGCAGAAATGGTCAAGGCCACATACCTGTCAGGCATAAAAATGGTAGAAGTGGGCAGCAGGCTCGGGTATATTGAATACGGTGAAAAAGACAGGATAATAAACAATATAATGAGCTATATGAACGGTGAGGAATACACGCCTCACGAGGACAAGAGCCACCATCTTACATACCTGGTTAAGGAGATAGACTGGTCCCGGAAACATGGCATTACAGGTGTATCATCCCTGGTTTTCATCTATTCAGTCTATGAGAGAATGAGAAGGGCAGTGTACGGGATGTGACTGATATTGCAGGGTAATAATTTATAATCATATAAGTCATAGAAACATGGGCCGATTTGAAAATGAGAATGGGCCTGTGGTGATAACTATGGATATGAAGCAAAAAATTAAGAGCATAATATGCGCAGTTGATTTTTCTGAGGAATCAATGAAAGCCGTTGAATTTGCAGCCTCTCTGGTGGGCCAGAACGGTGAAGCAACACTCTACCTGCTCAACGTGGTCAAGCCTGTGTACGCCCCAATTGGTGATTCTGCTGGAGCAGCTGAAATACTGATGGAGCAGAATGATGCAATAGTCAAGGAATCAAAGGAGAAAATCGAGGAGATTGCAAAAACACTCAGGAACAATGGCCTGGAAAAGGTTCATGGAATAGTGAGGACCGGTGAGCCTGTTTCATCAATACTCAACACAATAAAGGAGTTCAATGGGGACCTAATAGTCATGGGAAACAGGAAGCACGGATTCCGCAAGGGAATACTTCTGGGATCAGTGTCTGAAAGGGTTTCCGCCGACTCTCCGGTTTCGGTACTCATAGTGAGATAAGGCACCAGAGATGATAGAGGTCTTATCCCATTCCCTTTCGACCTTACTTGGGCCGCTGCTGTACGTGTGGAAATCGATCCCGGGTTTTTCAGCCGTACCAGCATCACCGGGTTATGAGATGCAGGATTTCATATTCCGAAGTGCCGGAAAATGACATTCTTCCCCAGGTCAACAAGGGCCATGGAGACAAAGGTCAGGAGCAGCACAAGCAGAACATCTGTCAAAGGTATTGCAGTGACAAGTATGCCAAGCCATGAAATAAGGGAAATTGCCACTAGGTCTGCCGCAGATGCAGTGAGAAGCCACCTGCTCGGCCTAGAATCCCAGAATCTCCTCCTGGATCTCACCATGTATACTGTGAACTGACCGGAAAACACCAGCATGTCAAATATGAAGGTATGAATCTGGTTCACGTTCAATCCAAGAAGGATACCAATTTCCAGTATGGCAAAGGATTCAACAAGTATGAGTATGGCAAGGCTCATGGAAGATCCTACCAGTGATTTCACGTCCCACTTCTCGGGACTTCTGGAATAGCTCACGTTGTCCGTGGCTATTGACATGGTGACAAAGTCGTTTGCAAAGAGCAACAGAATGACATCGAATGGAGTTGTAACAAAGAAGCGGTAGATAAAGAATGATGTTGTGAGGAACAACGCTACCTGTATTGTTTTTATTATCTTGTTGAGGGTGTATGTCAGCATCCTCTGGAATATCTTCCTTCCGTCTTCCACGGCACTTACGATGTCTGAAATTCCCTCGTGGGTCAGGACAATACTGGCGGAGGCCTTTGCCACATCCGTGGCGGATGCAACTGCGATCCCCACTTCTGCCTGCTTCAGGGCGGGTGCATCGTTAACCCCATCCCCGGTCATGCCGGAAATATGGCCCTCCTTCTGCAGCATGGTTACTATGGTGAACTTATCCTCGGGGAACACCTCCGCAAAGGAATCGCAGTCGTCAATCTTCACTGATCCTGCCTTGATGTCGGCCATCGTGCATATTCTCTCCCCTATGCCAACCTCCCTTGCAATTTCCATGGCAATGGGCGTGGAATCTCCCGTCACCATTCTGGCTTTCACTCCAAGATCCTTGAGCTGCCCCACAAGCTTGGCGGAATCCGGTCTTGGGGGATCATGCAGGGGTATTATGCCGCAGAACTTCCATTCATTGCCATTCATGATGGCAACACCCAGCGACCTGTACCCCTTCAGTGACAGATCCCGGACCTTTGACATGACCTCATCAGGATCATGAAGCTGGCACAGCCGAGCAATCACCTGCGGAGCACCCTTGGTCACAGTTGCTGTGGTTCCATTGATCTGGATTGTGGCCTCAGTGCGTTTCAGTGCAGGGCTGAAAGGGGTGAACTTGACCCTTGTGGCTGATCCTGTGTCAATTCCGTTGGACTTTCCATAGGCGAAAATTGCCATGTCAATTGAATCCATGCTGGCTTCGTCGGAAGCAAGCATTGCATACCTGATCAGGTCACCGGAATCGCATCCCATGGAAATGGGGTTAACAACGGAAATTTTGTTCTGTGTAAGGGTCCCGGTCTTGTCGAAGCAGATGGAATCCATGGAAGCAGCGTCCTCCACTGCGCTCAACCTTGTAACCAGGGCGCCCTTCCTGGAAAGATCAACTGCACCGTATGCTGTTGCAATGGTGAAAGTTGCGGGCAGGGCAACAGGAATGGATGCAATCAGGACAACCAGGGAAAATGGCAGGGCCTCAAGGATTGATACTCCATATACAATGGCAAATGCTATGAGGGCTATGACCAGGGCAGCATCTATGGCTGCCAGGTATTTCACTATGGAAAGTATGAGTGATTCGAGATGTGAACCTGCCTTCGCCTTATTCACAAGCTCGGCTGTTCTTCCAAAGAAGGTGCTGCTCCCGGTTGCCACAACAACACCTGTTGCCTCCCCACCCTTGGTGACTGTCCCGGAATATATTCTCCCATCCTTCCCCCTGCGCACTGGCTCCGATTCACCTGTAAGGGCGGACTGATCCGAGAGAACTTCCCCGGAGATTATCTTGACATCAGCAGGCACAATGTCCCCCATCCTTACGTGCACTACGTCACCCGGGACCAGTTCTGCTGCAGGCGTGAGATTCCATTTTCCATCTCTCAGCGCTCTGGCAGAAACATTGACTCTTTCAGTGAGCATCTTTACGGCATCGTCTGCCTTTGATTCCTGGAAGTAGCTTATAATGCTGTTGAATATGAGCAATGCGATTATTATATAGGTATCAAGCTGCTTTCCAATCAGGTACGTGAAAACGGCTGTAATTTCAAGCATCCATGGAACAGGCGCCCAGAACTTCCGGAGCAGCTTTATGACGCCACTCTCTTTCTTTTCCTCTATTACGTTACGGCCATATGTTTTCTGCCGTTCAAGAACATCCTTTGTGGTTAAGCCGTTCTCCGTTGAGTTGAGTAGTTTGAGGCTTTCCGCACTTGAGATGCTGTCAAACCGGTCAGGCAACTTTCTCATCCCCTAACTTTGCGGGGGATTCTGCCGGAAGTATATGAGGAGATATGATGCAGGACAATCCAGTCAGTTTTTTCATAGAAATGCGAAGTCCAGAAAGCATGAATTTTGAATTGCAGGAATCTTATTAAATATGTACGTTCCTAAAGGCGCAAACACCTTGACAGATACAAGATATATGACATCGAATTTCGTTTTCTTTGGCATAAATTGTGATACATAAAGAAGGTATCTAACATCTCAGGTTAGTTGTTTAACTCTAATCATAAGATTTTAAATTGGTGATAAAATGACATTTGTTGATCCATTGGCAGTAATGCTGATAGGACTTGGAATGGGAACTTTCCTTGGAGCCTTCTATTACTATTTCAAGGCAAGGGGAAATGAGGAACAGATACGAAGCCTAGTGGTACCGGCTCTGGCTATAGGCTTCTTTGACTTTATAAGCGGATTTTACATGTCCTTTGCCTGGCCAATGACCAGTTTTGGAACACCATACAATATGCTGTTTGGCGATCCTCTGCTTCTGTTTGGCCTTCTTCTTATGGTATCCGCAGTGATGGTCTATAAGAACATGCATCTTGGCATGGTACCAATGCTATTTCTGCTGATGGGAATCTACGTGCTTGTTGGGGCATACAGCATAGTTGAGCTGAAGCTTGAGACTGGCCAGGACCTCATAACAGCATTGGGTCTCTACCTCTTCGATGGTATCGGCGCCCTTCTGGCTCCAATTGCGTACATCAAGCCCGAGGGATCTAGGAAATCCATTTACTATGTTGAGTGGATAATCCTTGGAATAGGCACAATTTTCGCCTTAGTCATCGGCTACATGGCTCTGAACGGACATCTGGCTGCTCCACCATAAACAGCAGGTCCTCGTATTTGCCATCCCTCATTTTTATTTTTCAATTTTGAAATGTCTTTTAACTCGTGCCTTTTCTTTTTTGCTGAGAATTCTTCTTGCATAGATGCTTGGTTGGAGCTTTGGAAATGCAACTTGCATTGAAAATCAAGATATACGGAATAATATTTATACATGTGAATGTTATATACCACAGATTAGAATGGGTAGAGGATCAACAGGAGCTAAGGCTGGCGCAGTTGCTGGCATCCTTTATGGTGTTGTGCTCTCGGTACTTACAGAAATTATACTTTATGTTGACAAATCAAGCATAATGTCAGCTCTGAGCGTTTATGCAAAAGATTTTTCATCATCCGTAATAACTCTGTCGGCGTCATCCCTGTATCATTCCGAAGTGATAATTGAACCGGTTGCGCTCATAATAGAGGGAATTATAGGGGGCCTGATACTTGGCGCAATATTCGGCGTGGCGGTGCACAGAATACCTGGAAGAAATGACAAGGTCAAGGGAATAGCCTTCGGAATAATACTCTGGGTGCTTTTTGACGTGCTTTTCGGTTTTTTGAGCAGAAGCGAATACGGGAATACCTATTATGTTCTTACGGTCGTTGCGGGCCTGGTTTCAGTTGTTATATACGGGTACATACTGGGATTACTGTTTGGCAAGTGGTGGATAGAACCATCCAGCCAGAAACAGAATGATACATTCCAGTTCAACCAGTGAAAATCCCACAATATTTTTATCAACACCTTTCATTTTTTGCCTTTAACAATAGGCGGTCATCTAACCAAATTAAAAGAGAATAAGAGAAAATGCAGGGGATGGGATTTGAACCCACGTATCCCTACGGAACCAGACCCTCAATCTGGCGCCTTTGACCAATCTCGACAACCCCTGCCCGGAGTTAGGCGATTGAGTCAGGCAATATTTATTTTTGCCTTTCCGGTGGCGTTATGGGATAATGTCTGAAAAGCAGCATAACAATCATGGCAGCATCAGTTGTCACAGAATCTTTATTCTTGCAGCAACATGTCATGTTCCGGTGTGCTTTGATGCCATGTACTTCAAACGCATCACATCACATATGAGCCCCAGCGGCAAAGAAGTTAATATACACTTTATCATGTTTCAGAACGTTGAAAGACATGGCCGTAAATGACAGCTTGGTGGAAGGCTCAGGAAAGCATTTACCGGATATTGTGAAGATGGATAATTGCACACAGAATGACAATGGTGAAAAAAATGAGTAGAGAACTTGGGAAGGCGTATATTGTGGACGCCATCAGGACGCCAATCGGGAAGAGAAACGGATCACTAAGAGAAATACACCCGGTGGATCTTCTTGGAAACCTGCTGAAGGGAGAGGTGACAAGGATAGGCGTACCTCCGGAATCATACGATGACTTTATTGTTGGATGCGTTACGCAGGCCGGTGATCAGGGCTTCAATATTGCAAGGAACGCGTGGCTCTCTGCAGGAATGCCTGAATCCGTGCCAGGAACCACCATAGACAGACAATGCGGCTCGAGTCTCCAGGCAGTCTCATTCGCAGCTCAGGCAGTGATTTCAAGAACTGAAGAACTCATAATGGCTGGAGGTGTAGAATCAATGTCGCGCGTTCCCATGGGGAGCACCATTAACAGCACCGGGAATCCCATAACACTTGGTCTTGTGATGCGATACGGCCTGGATAAGGAATGGTTCAGCCAGGCTTATGGCGCGGAACTTATTGCGAAGAAATACGGATTCCACCGTGATGAGCTGGACGAATTCAGTTACATGAGCCACGTCAAGGCTGCTGCCTCTAAGGACATGATTGCGCAGGAACTCATGCCGGTGCAGGCTGATGTCACCGGGGATGGTGAGATAGTCACTATTCTTGATCATGACGAAGGTGTCAGGATCAATCCGGATCTGGAAAAGATGAAATCCCTTCCCCCCGCATTTCATGGCCTCACACTCATAACCGCAGGAAACTCCAGCCAGATTTCTGATGGCGCAAGCATCTCAGTTATTGCCTCAGAGGAGGCCGTGGAGAGATACAACCTGAAGCCCCGTGCGGAGATCGTCTCCATGGGTGCAGTTGGTGTTGATCCTGTCACAATGCTTACAGGGCCAATACCGGTGACAAAGAAAGTGCTATCAAGGTCAGGATTGGATATATCAGAAATTGACCTGTTCGAGGTCAACGAGGCATTTGCGCCTGTTGTTATGGCATGGCAGGAGGAATTTGGCGTCCCCCTGGATCGCCTGAATGTACTGGGTGGGGCCATTGCCATGGGCCACCCCCTTGGAGCCACAGGCACAAGAGTGCTCTCCACCATGATCAACGCCCTGGAAATAAAAAACAAGAGAACCGGTTTAATTGCCATATGTGAGGGTGGAGGGATGGCAAACGGGATGGTTGTAAAAAGATTGTGAGCCAGAAAATGTGATTACTTGTCACATTTTCCGGTGGGGCAGGCAGGGTCAAATGTTGCCTCAAGCTTCAGGTA
>JAMCUV010000042.1 GCA_023379345.1 Thermoplasmatota archaeon | reverse complement strand
GCATTTGGCTACCTCAGTTCACAGATTGGATTCCACGACGATTTCGTTATTCTTGGAACCATATCGGCAGCATTCATAATCGCGCTCATGATAATATACGGGAAAGAGAGGAAGATATTCTACAGGAACTGAAAATGTCCCTGCTTCAACTCCTTCTTGAAATGGTTTAATATACCGCATAGATTCACCATGCTATGCCTGGAACTGCTGCAGATATAATGACCCGGAATCCCATTACTTACCAGGTGCCCAGCACCGTAGGCGAAGTCATAAAGGTACTCATAAAGAACAATATAACGGGTTTGCCGCTTGTTGACCAGTCCGGAAAATATGCCGGGGTCATCAGCCGCAGGGATATATTCGAGAACCCTGACGAGAACCAGACAGCAATGGTGATGAGGAGAGCAAAGACGGTATCCCCTGATACCACGGTTGAAGAGGCAGCCCGTGAGATGATAAGGCAGTTCAGAAGGCACCTTGCCGTGGTGGACGATTCCGGAAATGTTGTGGGAATACTGACTCCGCAGAATTTCCTGAGGCTTGTGAGAGAAAGATACGGGAAGCTCAAGGTCAAGGAGATAGAGAGGAGCCTTGCTGTTCCGGTGTGGGAAGAATCCCCACTCAGCGTGGTTTCTTTCATAATGCGCGTCTCAAAGGCATATGCCTGCCCGGTCATAGACATTAACGGGGATTTTGTTGGCCTGGTTACGGATCGTGACATATTTGACAACATCGATGTCAGGTCAAAATTTCAGTTCTCAGAAACCGGCATGGCAGATGACGAGGATCCATGGTCCTGGGAAGGCATACGTAATGTGGTTACTTACATGATCGAGAAGAGCAACCTTGAGCTTCCCCACACGCCCGTAAAGGAGTTCATGATCAAGAACCCCGTTGTGGCCAATTCCACTGATACCATAGAAAATGCGGCAAAGAAGATGGAAACTGGAAACTATAACCAGCTTCCGATAGTGCAGGGAAACGGACACCTCGATGGCATGCTTCAGGATATCCAGATACTGAGTGTTTTCCTATGAAGGTGTACGATCAGGTAGTGGAACTGGCCAAGAGGAGGGGGTTTTTCTGGCCGTCCTTCTCCATTTATGGCGGCGAATCCGGCCTGTATGACTACGGCCCCCTGGGAGTGCTGCTGCGGGACAATATTGTGAAGATATGGAAGGAGAGCTATCTTGCGGATGATGCAATTTTCATTGACACTCCAGTCATTGTTCCCGCAACTGTTTTCAGGGCATCCGGGCATCTTGACAAATTTGCTGATCTTGCAACTGAATGCTCCAAATGCCACAACAGGCAGAAGCTTGAAACCGTCCTCGAAGCCTCCGGTTTCCACAATATCATAAAGACTGTCCCTGAGGCAAATGAATTCCTTGCAAACAATGTAGTGAAATGCATTGTATGCGGTAACAGGATCACAAGCGCCACAGAGTTCAAGCTCATGTTCAGGATGCCGTCACAGGGCAGCACCGGGGACCTCTATCTGAGGCCTGAAACTGCGCAGGGAATATTTGTCAACTTCAAGCTCCTGAACAATTTCTACAGGAACAGGCTCCCCATGGCAGTGGCCCAGCTGGGGAAGGGTTTCAGGAATGAGATATCCCCCCGCCAGAGCCTCATAAGGCTCAAGGAATTCAGCCAGGGCGAGGTCGAGGTATTTGTTGACCCCCAGAAGAAATTCTGGAAGGATTTCACAGGCAGCCACAGGCTTAATCTCCTGCCCAGATCAGGAGCTCCGGTCACTGCAGAAGTCACGTCGCCGGAAGCGACGCCCCTCATGAGCAGCAACTCCATGTCATACTTCATTGACAAGACTGCCCGCATTCTCAGGGAGGTGGGCATAAACCTGGACAGCGTAAGGTTCAGGCAGGTTCCCCTGAATGACCTTGCCCACTATTCATCGGACACATGGGACGTGGAGGTGCGCATAGATGATGACTGGGTCGAGGTTGTTGGCATCGCGGACAGGAATGACCTTGCGAACCATGAGAAATCAAGTGGGGAAACGATGTCCGTGAAGATGGAAGACAGGACAATAATGCCGTCCATCATAGAGCCTTCCTACGGCATTGACAGGATCTTCATCAGCGTGATGATTCATTCCTTCAGGACAAGGGAGAATGGCTTCAAGGTCCTGAGCCTGCCGGAATCTGTTGCCCCCTACCATGCTGCAGTGTTCCCTCTTGTTAACAAGGATGGCCTGGACAAGCTGGCTGAAAGCTTCTTTGCCAGTCTGAGAGAGAAGGATCCATATGTTGTATACGACCAGTCCGGGTCCATAGGGCGCAGATATGCCAGACAGGATGAAATAGGCACTCCCTACTGCATAACCTTTGACAGCCAGACCCTGCAGGATTCAACAGTTACAGTGAGGGAAAGGGATTCTGCAAAGCAGGTGAGGTTCAGGACCGACCAGTTGATCTCCGCAGGAATAATTGGGAACCAGGCCATAAGGGATGCTTTCAGGCCTTCCGTACCTCAATGATGCCTGCGGGACAGGATATTTCAGCCTCATGATTTGATTCGTAATCCGAATCGCTTATTGTTTCCTGCCTG
The DNA here is from genome assembly GCA_023379345.1 of Thermoplasmatota archaeon. Taxonomy (GTDB): domain Archaea; phylum Thermoplasmatota; class Thermoplasmata; order Thermoplasmatales; family Thermoplasmataceae; genus UBA509. Next base: position 14,054 of record JAMCUV010000042.1, on the reverse strand, counting down.
AAGCGCGCTTTTCCGTCCGTATCCATGTACCAGTTGCTGCAGAGCGCAGTGCATATTGCATCGCCCATGCATTTATCCCTTTCAATTGCGACCCTGTATGCCGTCATCTATTCACATTTTCCCGGTCCAGCTTCGACAGGCACTTCTGGAGAGTGTTCAGTGGAAGCAGCGCACATTTTTCCCTGCTTGGGCCAAGAGGCAGGCCGATGAGATCAAGCAGGAACTGCGGCGCTATCTTCATGATCTCCTCAACACTCTTCCCCTTTGCAAGATCTGTCACCATGGAAGCTGATCCCTGGCTTATGGAGCATCCTCTTCCTATGAATTTTACGTCCTCCACAATATTTCCCTTCAGCTTCACAAACATCTGGACTGCGTCCCCGCACACAGGATTGTATTCCAGAAGCTGTGCGGTTGGGCCTTCCATCTTGCCGTAGTTATGTGGCGATCGGTAATGATCCATGAGTATCTCGGTCTTCTCCTCAACATCCGTCATCTTGAGTACACCTCTGCCGTTCTTTTCAGGGACCTGAAGAGTTTTCTAACATCTTCCTCCGTGTTGTAGATATAGTATGATGCACGTGTTGTGGCAACCGTGTTGAGCCTGTGGGTCAGCGGCATTGCGCAGTGGTGCCCTGATCTCACTGCAATTCCGGATGCGTCCAGGGAGGAGGCCACGTCATGGGGATGAATTGATGCCCCCACACCTATTCCGTCCTCTGAAAGTGTCTGGTTGACGCTGAATGGCGAGATATCCCCTATTGAGAAAGAATACACAGGACCCCTTATCTCCGTATCTCTGGGGCCGTAAGATACAAGCCCCGGTATGTTTTCTTCCTCCTCCATTTCCAGGGTCAGCCTTATGAGATCACGCCCATGTTTCATGACATTGTCCATACCCATTGATCTCAGGTAATCCACTGCAGCAGAGAGACCTATGGCCCCGGCTATATCCGGTGTGCCTGCCTCAAACTTCTCAGGCACCTCGGCCCATGTTGAATAATCCCTGTAGACCTCGCTGATCATTTCACCGCCTCCCATGAACGGGTGCATCCTCTCCAGAAGTTCCTTCCTCCCGTAGAGCACGCCGATGCCTGTGGGTCCAAGCATCTTGTGGCCTGAAAACGCCATGAAATCGCACCCCATGGCTTCAACATCAACCGGCATATGGGGGACGCTCTGCGCGCCGTCGACTATGAATGTGGATCCGTTGTCATGTGCCATTTTTCCTATCTCCCTTACAGGATTGACCGTCCCAAGGACATTTGACACATGGGTCACTGATACGATTCTGGTCCTTGGCGACATCTTGCTCTGCAGATCATCCATATCCAGGGTGCCATCGGGCCTGATGTCAGCATAGACAAGTTTTATTCCCCTGTCCTGAAGGAACTGCCACGGCACTATGTTTGAATGATGCTCCATTATGGTTATCAGGATTTCGTCTCCCTGGGCCATTTCCCTGCCCAGGGTGTATGAGAGAAGATTCAGGCCCTCGGTGGCGTTCCTCACAAAGACTATCTGCCCGGGATCACGTGAACCGATGAAGCGTGATACGTTTTCCCGCGACCTGTCGTACATCTCTGTGGCTTCCTCACTGAGCCTGTATATGCCACGATGCACGTTGCTGTTGTGGTAAAGATAAAAATCAGATATTGCATTTATGACGAACAGGGGCTTCTGGCTTGTTGCTGCGCTGTCAAGATAGGTGTAGCCGCTGCCCAGGTTATGGAAAATAGGGAAATCTTCCTTAATCCGTTCCCAGGAAGGCATCCACACCAAGTCCCTCTGCATATTCGTTTACTTTCATGATCATCTCCTGGTCGCCGCCCCTTTCAATGAGTGATTCAACAAAACCTGCAGTGATCATGCGTTTTGCCTGGGCTTCGCCTATGCCACGTGACCTGAGATAGAAGACCTGATCCTCGTCCACATCGCTTATGGAGGATGCGTGCTTTGACCTTGTGTTGGCATTCTTGATCATAAGCCCTGGCTTGCTGTTTGCGTAACCGTCCTTGGAAAGCAACAGTATTCTTGAATCATAGAAGCCTGTGGAGTTCCTGGCCACCTCCTCAAGATCTATGTTTCCCCTGTGGATTGTTGAGCTCTTACCTGTTACAACACCCCTGACCTGAATATCTGATGAGGATCCGGTCCCCACCTGGAAACTGCTGTCCCTGATATCCATCTTCTGGGTGCCGCTGCTGAAATTTACCCCGTAAACCCTGAAGTCTGATGATTCACCAATCTGTACGGACTCGTCCGTGAATATGACCCTGGAAGATCCGTGGTTTATATGGAACAGCCGGAATCGGGCATATCTGCCCAGGAATTCTCTTATGTAAGTCAGGTCTGTGGCGGTGTTTTCCTTGTCCTGAAGATAGCTGTACTGCATGGTGCTGTTCTCCCCCACATGGCAGTATATGTTCTGTCCCTGTATGCCATTTCCATTGCCCTGTGATACGTGAATGTCGGTTATCTTCACGCTGCTGTCCTTCCCGCATATTATTACTGATTTCTTTGAATATGATTCCCTGGAATCCGATATCTGGTGGATCCTCAGGGATATATCCGTCCTGTCCGGGATATATATGAAGAGGCCGTTCCTCCACGCAGCGTTGATGAGGTGCTCTGTCCTGTCCCTGCCGAGATTGGGATAGACGTATTCCTCCACAAGTGCGCGGTTTTCCCGTATTGCCGTTGCCATGTCGGTTATGACCACCCCGGATTTCTCAGGGATTGACGATCTGGTTAAGACGTCATTGGACATGACAATCTGGGCTGTGCCATCTGCCTGGGGATCAAATGACCCGTTCACAGGCTCAGCGTAGATCATCCGCTCCAGCTCACTATCCGCAACCTCCACATAGTCCTTCACCGTGGGGCTTTCCTTGTAGGTGCGGACCGGTGCCTTCAGGAATTGGAGGAAAGAATCCCTCCGGTATTCATAGGCTGGGTCATTCAGCCTGTTTCTGAGTAATTCAGGATAGTTCTCCATGGAAGATCATCCTACTGCGCCAAGCTTGTTCATTTCAAGCTTGATGAGCCTGTTCATCTCCACGGCGAATTCCATTGGGATTTCCTTCATGACGTCATCAAGGAAGCCGAGAACTATCATTGAGCTGGCCTCGTCCTCGCTGAGCCCCCTGGACCTGAGATACGTGAGTTCGTCTGTCCCTATCCTGCCCACAGTGGCTTCATGGCCGAACGTGGCGGTGGGTTCGTATATCTCGTCGTGCGGGAACGTGAAGCTCTGGGATTCATCGTTTATGAGCAGTGCATCACACTGGACATGGCTCTTGGAATGGACAGCACCCTTGTTCATCCTCAGCAGTCCGCGGTATATTGCCTTCCCGTCCTCGATGCTTATGCTCTTTGCAACAATCCTTGAACTGGTATATGGTGCCAGGTGAAGCGCCTTGGCCCCGGTATCCTTGATGGTGCCCGGTCCTGCCAGTGACACATTGAGGTTGTGCGCCGATGCATGAGGGCCTCTCAGGTATGACGACGGGTAAAGCATTGTCACCTTGGAACCCAGCGATCCGCCCACCCATTCCATCTGGCCGTTCTCCTCAACCCATGCTCTTTTTGTTGGCATGTTGTACACGCTCTTTGACCAGTTCTGAACGCTTGTGTACCTTGCGTGGGCGTTCTTGTTCACGTATATTTCAACTATTGCGCTGTGCAGAGAGTTTTTCTCGTATCTCGGGGCAGTGCATCCCTCAATGTAGTGGACGCTTGAGCCCTCATCCGCCACAACAATTGTGTGCTCAAACTGGCCGGTCTGCTCCCCATTCATCCTGAAATAGGTCTGCAGGGGCATGTCGATCTTGACTCCCTTTGGAACATAGAGGAATGATCCTCCGCTCCACACGGCACCGTTCAGTGCGGCAAACTTGTTGTCCGTTGGCGGCACTGCCTTGCAGAAGTAGTCCTTCACCAGGTCAGGATGGGTTTTCAGTGCAAGATCAAGGTCCATGAACAGGACGCCCTTGTCTTCCCATACCTTCCTGAGGTTGTGGTACACACCCTCGCTGTCGTACTGTGCAACTGATCCTGCAAGGTACTTCTGCTCCATCTCCGGTACCCCCAGCTTCTTGAACGTGTCCTTGATCTGGTCGGGAACCTCATCCCAGTTGTTGGTTGTGATCTCGTCCGGACGTGTGTAATATTTTGTGTTCTCCCAGTCTATGCCGGAAAGATCAGGGCCCCATGTTGGAACAGGCTTGCTCTGGAATATCTCAAGGGCCTTGAGCCTGAATCTCCTCATCCAGTCTGGTTCCTTCTTTATCTCCGATATCTCCTCCACAATCTTCCTGTTCAGGCCTGCACCTGTGGAGTACACCGGCTGCAGGTTGTCGTGGAATTCCCAGTCCTCTTTCCTTACATTTGACTTCTTGAGATCCTCAAGAAGTTTTTCCATTTCCTCTTCCTTGCTGTATTCTGTTTCCATATTAATTCACCTCACGCAGTATTCTTTATCCAGTCGTACCCTTCTTCCTCGATCCTCAGTGACAGGCTGTTGTCCCCGTCCATGACAATCTTCCCATCCTTGAGGATGTGCACGAACTCCGGCTCTATGTCCTTCAGTATTCTCTGGTAATGGGTAATTATGAGGAAGCCCACTTCCTGGCTGTAATATTCCTTGATCTCCTCCGCAACCAGCTTCAGGGCATCCACATCCAGGCCCGAATCAATCTCATCCAGCACCACAATCTTGGGCCGCAGGATCATCATCTGCAGGATCTCGAATCTTTTTCTCTCCCCGCCCGAAAAGCCGTCATTGACCGATCTTGACATGAAGGATTCGTCCAGTCCGACCTTCTTCATGTGTATCTTCATCCTGTCATAGAATTCTGAAAGCTTTGATTTGTCCTCTGGATGGACCTGCTTGTACGCAGCCCTCATGAATGCTGATAACTTCACGCCAACGACTGCAACCGGGCTCTGGAATGCCAGGAACAGGCCTGCCCTTGCCCTCTCCTCGGGAGTCTTGCCGGTGAGATCCTTTCCATCAAGTATGATGGAACCTCCGTTTATGACGTAGTTGGGATGCCCTATGAGCACATTCCCAAGGGTGCTCTTTCCTGCCCCGTTGGGGCCCATGAGAGCGTGTATTTCCCCGCCCTTCACTGTAAGATTCACTCCCTTCAATATCTGTTTGCCCTCCACTGAGGCACTGAGATTCTTAATGATCAATTCCGGCAAATGTTGCACCTTCTTATTGCATATGAATAAATTGTATTTAAACACTTTCTTATGTCTAAACTGACTAAAGTATATATAGCGCTCGCGCATGGCTATTAGTTGAACATGGAAGATACCGTTGAGACCATGGGTGAGCTGTCCTCACTTCTTGGGCAGATGAAGGGCAACATAATCCAGGAGCTGAGTTATTCAGAGAGAAGCATGGATGACCTTGCCCACCTGCTTGGCATTAACAAGAACGCCGTCAAGGAACACATGGAATCACTGGAAAAGAAGGGCTATGTCCAGCCATTTTTCAGGGGAGGGGGAACAGGAAGGCCCAAGAAATTCTACAGGCTCACGGAAAAGGGCATGGGGCTCCTGCCAAAGAGATACATCTCATTCGCAACAATGCTGGTGGAGGAGCTTGAATCAGAATTCGGGAGAGAGAAGGTCAATTTCATCCTGGGAAAGGTTGCGGACAAGATAGTTGGTGAATCTGGCTGGAAGAGGCCCTCAGGAATTCCTGAATCAAGGGAGGACAAGCTGAAGAGGCTCCAGGAATTCGTTGGGACTTTGAACAAGCTCGGCTATTACGCACGCCTGGAGGTCACCGATGATGTTGTGAGGATAATAAGGCACAACTGCATATTTTATGAGCTTGCAAAGAACAACAGCAGGATCATATGCACAGCCCTTGGATCAGACATAATAAAGAGCTCCATCAACCAGGACTTCCGGATCAGGGAGAAATTCTCTGATGGCGACAACAAATGCGTTGTTGAAGTAAGCCTCACCGACTAGGCTGGCTCTTCAGGTGCATTTCGTTCAAATTCCTGATCATATCTTCTGTCATTGCGTCAAGGTCATAATCCGGTGAGAAGCCCCAGTCGATTTTTGCGTCTGTTGAATCCAGGCTTCTTGGCCACGTTTCTGCTATTGCCTGCCTGTAGTCAGGCCTGTAGGTCACATTGAAGCCAGGTATCACTTTCCTGATGGATTCCGCCAGAGTCCTTGGGTCAAAGCTGAAAGCTGATATATTGTAGTCTATGGTATACCTGAGCCTGCTTTCATCGGCGGAGTAAAGCTTCATCAGGGAATCAAGCGCATCTGGCATGTACATCATGGGGAGGGCAGCGTCCTCCTTCAGGTAGCATTCATAATTCTTCCCGGCAACTGCGTGGTAATACATATCCACAGCGTAGTCAGTTGTGCCGGCCGACGGAGGAGTCTTGTAGCTGACGATCCCGGGATATCGCACACCCCTGACATCCAGGCCGAATTTGCTGCGATAATACGCCGACAGGAGCTCGGCATTGACCTTGGTCACGCCATACATTGTTGTGGGTCTTGTGATGGTTACCACAGGGACATTGTCGCGGGGCGTATCTTTCCCGAACACCCCTATTGTGCTGGGGATCATCACCCTGTTTACGCCTGCCTTCATTGCGGAGTCCAGTACGTTGAATGTCCCCACGCTGTTCACCATGAACGCCAGCTCCGGGTTTCTTTCACCCAGTGCTGAAAGGATGCCTGCCATGTGGAAAACTTCTGTCACTGACCGCTCCTTCAACGTGGATGCAACCATTTCCCTGTCTGTTACGTCCATAGGTATGTATTCAACGTCATGAAAAATATCTGAACTTGGCGGTTTCACGTCGCTTGCTATAACCCTAGACGGCCCGAATTTCTTGACAAGCAGGGGAACAAGTTCTGTACCTATCTGACCCAGGGACCCGGTCACCAGGATAGTGCCCATGCCTGGGAAGTGCCATGAAGTTCATTAATTCTTGCGATTTTGCTCCCCTACGTTCCAGTGTTAGCATATCACTTTCATGGAGACGTAGGAATTTTCCAGGGGAATCTTGTTAAAGCAGCATTTGCCGTGAAATTTGCGTCAACATTGATCAATATTAAATACTGAATCATGGTACTAACATGATCAACATGGAACCGGTCATAACTGATGACAGGATTGACCTGCCAGATTTCATGGCTGATTCTAACCCGGACAACAGAAGCGCAGTCTTTTCACTGGTCAAGGCAACCCAGTTCTCAGGTTTTTCTGACGTCAAGGGGATATATTATGAGACTGATCAGGAAACAGCCTTGAGGGTCCTTAAACGCATAAGATCAGATGCAATGGACAGGTTCCAGGTCACCGACATATCTGTAATTCTCAGGACAGGAAAAATATCCATCGGTGATTATGTTTCAATTGTCATGGCCTGGGGAAGAAGAAGTGAGGATGCATTTTCAGCATGCAAATTCGTGGCGGAGGAAATTGCCAGCGAAGTGCCCATGTGGAAATATGAGGTCAGGAAAAACGAAACCATGCATTATGAACTGGATATGAAGTGATGTATCTCCCAGTGCCTTCATGAAGTGTAAATCATAAATAGTACATTAAGCAGTATACGAATTGATAAGGTTATACCTATTTAATAGTAGAAGAAAATCTCATATTATGATAATCCGTAACAAGTTCACTGATTCACGTTTTTACGAAGTCAAGGAGACAAGCCTTCCTGAATCACGCGAGATGATACATCACAGCGTAAATGCACATCACAGCCTTGAGGAATATCCAGGTTTCAAGCTACAGGAAAACCTGCTGGAGGCTGCAGATATCATATCTCGGGAAGCCTCCATGCTTGCTGAAATGCTTGCACAGGAAACGGGAAAGCCTGTAAAGCTGGCCATGGAAGAGGTTTTGCGATCACAGGAAGCTTTCAGGACAGCCGCGTCAGAGATCCTGAAGTCCAGCGGTGAGACAAGGAAACTTGATACCTCGCCTTCAGGCCTGAACCGGATAACATATTCAGCCCCCATACCGCTCGGCCCCATGCTGTACATAGCTTCATACTTCAGCCCCCTATTTTCAACTGCATTCAGGACAGCATCAGCCCTTGCTGTGAGGGACAGTGTCATAGTGAAACCATCAAGCCTTACTCCCGCAACAACAGACCGGCTGCAGAAGATCATTTCGGAGGCAGGCTTCCCGGCCAGTTCAGTGCAGGTGGCCAGGACATCTGGATTTGGCAACGTCACGAAGTTCCTCGTGGAATCACGCGAAATCAAGATCCTGGGTTTTTCCGGAAAATGGGAAACGGCCACGCGCATAGCAGGAATGGGCGGCCTGAAGAAGTACATTATGGAAATATTCGGGAATTTCCCGGCAATTGTATGGGATGATGCCGATCTTGACATGGCTGCAGAACAGATTGCACGGTCCGCCTTCCTGACTTCCACCCATACTGGCCACCACCTCCAGAGGATACTGGTGCATCAGGACTCCTATGAGTACCTTAAAAACAGGCTCATGGAGATAGTGTCGCATTTCAGGGTGGGGGACCCCATGGATCCGGAGACAGACATTGGCCCCATGATTTCCATTGATGAGGCAAAATCTGCGGAAGATTTTGTTTCCGTTGCCCGATCACTGGGGGGAAACATATTATCCGGCGGTGCAAGAACAGATTCCCTCATGATGCCCACGCTAATTGAGAACATTGACACTTCCTCATACATATGGAACAATGACATCCCGGGACCCATCACCATGATTGCCCCCGTCTCATCCATGTCCCAGGCAATAAAGATAGCGAACGATGCTCCCACCGGAATAAGCGCCAGCATATTCACATCTGACATGAATACTGCGTTTTTTGCCTCCGAGAAACTGGCTTTCCCCACCCTGGTAATAAACGATTTCCCGGATTACCTTCCGGATTCAATACCCATATCTGGATCTGGGAAGAACTGGACATACAGGCATGGCATAAAGTACCTCATGGATGAAATGTCCGGAGTGAGAGAAACAATCATAAAAAGATAAGAGGATTACTTTATGGGCCGCATCCTCTTTATTACTTCCGAAGCGAATTCACTGCACTTGAGCGCCTTTATATTGAGGACTCTTGCCAGATCCTGGGTTACCTTCTGGTCCTTGTAGGCAGACATTATTGCTCCCTCAAGTATATCAGCGGCTTCGTTCCATCCAAGATGGCGGAGCATCATCTCTCCGGACAGCATCAGGGAGGTTGGGTTGGCAACGTCCATTCCCGCATATTTTGGGGCGGTGCCGTGTACTGCCTCGAATATTGCATAAACATCGCCCACATTCCCGCCGGGAGCCAGGCCAAGACCACCCACCTGGGCAGCAAGGGCATCTGATAGATAATCCCCGTTGAGGTTGGTTGTTGCAATGATATCATAGTCCTCAGTCCTTGTGAGGACCTGCTGGAACATGTTGTCAGTTATCCTGTCCTTCACCACTATCCTTGAGGGAAAAGCCTCGGGCTGTTTCAGGTATTCCTCCTCAGTTACCGTCTTGTCTCCGAATTCTGTTCTTGCCACTTCATAGCCCCAGTCCTTGAATGCGCCCTCTGTATACTTCATGATGTTTCCCTTGTGAACCAGGGTGACGCTCTTCCTCTTGTTCTGGACGGCATATTCAAGTGCCTTCCTGACCAGCCTTGCTGATCTGAACCTGCTGATTGGCTTTATGCCAATTCCAGTGTCGTCTGTAAGGTTAACAGAGAAATTATCCGAGAGGAATTTCCTGAGCATTGTTGCTTCAGGTGAATCATATTTCCATTCTATTCCCATGTAGAGATCTTCTGTGTTTTCCCTGAACACAACCATGTTCATCTTCTCTGGATTTTTCACCGGAGACGGAACTCCGGGAAAGAACTTGACCGGTCTTATGTTAGCATACAGGTCAAAATACTGCCTCAGGGTGACGTTCAGGCTCCTGAAACCCTGGCCAATGGGTGTTGTCAGCGGCCCCTTTATGGATACAACACACTTCTTCAGAAGATCAAGAGATTCCTGCGGTAGGTGCTTCCCTGTATTTTCCATGGCCTCCTCTCCAGCCAGGACCTTCTCCCAGACAATGTTCCTCTGACCCTTGTATGCTATTTCCAGTGAAGCGTTAATTGCTGCTATGGATGCCTTGGTAATGTCTGGTCCAATTCCGTCACCTTCTATGTAACCTATTGTTGGATTGCTGGGTATCTGCATGCCCTTTCCCTCTATCACCTTAATGTATGCCATGTGTTATCTCTGTGGAATTCCTTATTCACTCTTATATTTTCAGTCTTGTATCAATACTGGTTATGAGTAAATATTCACTATTCCCTGTGCATTCTTCCAGTGGCCTGTTTGAAGATAATTCTGGCAGTAAGGATTGCCTCTTTATCATGGGAGCGGGTTCTTTTATCATGACGAGAGCGGTGGAAATTCAGCAGGTGCTGGCTGGCATGGCCCAGATGTCCATAGTTAATGCCCGAACGCCTGAAATAAGTTCCTGCATCGACACAGGAACATGCTGTCACAGAGCCTTCAGGTTGAAGCGTCGCGAAGCCTTATTAGGCAAGAAACAATGATTTGGAAGTGGACTTCAAAAAAGTTTTCAAGCTGTGCCCAGCCCCTTATATGGTCTTTGAAATTTTGCCATCATCTGCTTCATGGAGGTGCATAGTATGATAGCTGCTGTTCTCGGGTTGCAATTTGGCGATGAGGGCAAGGGTAAGATCACGGACTTCCTCAGCGGAATGTTTCAGGTATCAGTGAGATTCAACGGCGGCGGGAATGCTGGCCATACGGTTGTTGCAAACGGGAAAACCTACAAGTTTCACCTGATACCATCAGGATCTCTAAGATGCGAGACCGTTGTACTGGGGAATGGAATGGTGATCGATCCCCATGGGCTTGCCGATGAAATGGACAAGCTCACTGCCTCAGGCTGCTCTTCACACATTATCATAAGCAAGATGGCACACGTGGTTACCCCAATGCACAAGATACTTGACACAAAAGAAGAGTCTGTAAGATCAAAGTTGAGCATTGGAACCACCGCCCAGGGCATAGGCCCCACCTACGAGGACAAGTATGCAAGAACCGGCATAAGGATGGTGGACCTCCTGAGCCGTGATATTCTCAGGGAAAAAGTCGAGACCATATACAGAATGAAAGAAAGCCTGCTAGCCGACACTGAATTCAGCAAACAGGAAAAAAGGGAAGCCATGGCGGATGAATTATACAGTGTTGGCCAGAGGCTCACGCCGTTCCTTGAATACACTGAACTTGAAATTTTCAGGCAGTACAGGAATGGAAAAAGCATACTGTTTGAGGGCGCGCAGGGGACAATGCTTGACATAGACTTCGGAATGTATCCATTCGTGACCTCTTCCAATGCGCTTGCTGGAGCATTATCCCTGGGCGCAGGATTCCCATTCCGGAAAGTGGATTATGTCATCGGAGTGGCAAAAGCCTACATGTCAAAAGTCGGTTCTGGGCCTTTTCCCACGGAACTTGAGGAAACTCAGGCAGCAAAGCTCAGGGACCTGGGACATGAGTTTGGCACCACGACTGGAAGGCCAAGGCGCGTGGGATGGCTTGATATCCCCATGCTCAGATATTCCATCATGATGAATGACGTTGATGCACTGGCTGTCACCAGGCTGGACACACTGGGGCAGATGGATAAGATAAGGATCTGCACGGCCTACAGGAAAGATGGGAAGGAGATTGATTACATACCTAGAAGTTATGATGAGTTTTCAGGGGTGGAACTGGACTATATAGATATGGAACCCTGGGGAAAACTTGCCCAGCCAGAAGGCGGCTACACCTTCGGCGCTCTTCCTGCGGCACTAAGGATGTATGTTGAAAAAGTAGAGGAGCTCCTGGACATCCCGGTGGACATAATATCACTTGGGGAAGGCCGGGAAAATACCATAATCAGGGATACTTCTGTGCTCAATAATCAAGCACCAGGTACACAGGAGCATGATCCGATCCTGTGACTTCCTCCATTATGCCTGCATCCTTCACCATGGTTTTTATGTCATCAGACACAACGAAGTAATCTATCCGCCATCCTATATTCCGCGATCTTGCATTGTGCATATACGACCACCATGAGTAATGGCCCGGATCGCTGTTGAACATCCTGAATGTGTCAACGTAACCGTCTTCCAGGAACTCTGTCATCCAGTCTCTCTCCTCCTTTGTGAAACCTGCGTTGTGCTCATTGCTCTTGGGATTCGCGATATCTATCTCCCGGTGTGCGACATTGAAGTCGCCTGTTATTATGACCGGCTTCTTTTCCCGTAATTTGTTGCAGAACCTGTGAAATTCCGAGTTGAATGCCAGCTTATAATCCAGCCTTGTCAGGCCTCTTTGGGAATTAGGAAAATACACATTCAGGAAATAGAAATTATCCAGTTCCAGGCCCATTATCCTGCCTTCACCGTCAAACTCCGGATTTCCGATCCCTCGTATTAGTGAAACGGGATGTATCCTTGAGAGCGTTAGGGTGCCGCTGTAGCCCTTTTTCTCGGCAGGATTTAGATATGCGGTATAGCCGCTGGATGATAGTTCCACAGGGACCTGGCCCTGGGATATCTTGACTTCCTGCATTGCCATGACGTCAGGAGATTCCTTCTGTATGAAGCCAAGCAGCCCGGACTTCATGGCTGCCCTGAGGCCGTTCACATTCCACGATATGAGCTTGATGGTCATTGCATCAGTATCAACCTTCACTGTTAAAACATTTCCCGGTTTTCAACAGGCCCAGTTCCCGATCTCTCATTGCAGTGAATTGCCACATTAACAACAGGATTCAGAAAGTATTCAGCCAGCAATTCTGGATAAGTCCAGAATCTTAAGCAAGACCGTTCGCATTTAAGTTGTGACTGATCATGGTGATACGGGCGAATCACGAGCTGCCCAGATACCTATCATGGGCATTAGTTCAGTACCATTCTCACGTCTTCCGGATCATACTGGATCGGCCTGGTCTGCATTCAAAATATATCGAATCAAAAGACTTAATCAAATTAAAGTGATATTCTCATCATGACAGTTGAGAAAGAATATGATGCTCCAAGAAAAATTGAGCACGTGATACATGCACCACACGGCAGTGAGCTGCATACCAGGGGCTGGGGGCAGGAGGCAGCAATGAGGCTCCTCATGAACAATCTTGATCCGGATGTGGCCATGGACCCGGATAACCTCATTGTTTACGGAGGCAAAGGAAAGGCTGCAAGAAGCTGGGACGCATTCAATGAGATAATCAGCATGCTGAAGGAACTGTATAACGACGAAACACTGCTCATTCAGTCCGGGAAACCGGTTGGTGCGTTCAAGACATCAAAGTGGGCACCCCGTGTGCTCATAGCCAACGCGCAGATTGTTCCAAGGTGGGCCACAGATGATATATTCTGGGACCTGGAACGCAGGGGCCTCACCATGTTTGGCCAGATGACCGCTGGCAGCTGGATTTATATTGGATCACAGGGTGTTCTTCAGGGAACTTACGAAACACTGGCCGCAATTGCCAGGAAGGATTTCCATTCCAAGGATCTCAGGGGAAAATGGTTCCTGACCGCCGGGCTTGGGGAAATGGGGGGAGCACAGCCTCTTGCAATAACAATGAACAATGGGGTCGGCATTGTTGTGGAGGTAAATCCTGAGAAGATACACAGGAGAATCAATGGAAAATACCTGGACACATGGACAGACAGCCTGGAAAAGGCCCTGAAAATGAAGGACGAGGCAGTTCAGGCTGGGAAGCCCCTTTCAATAGGACTTCTGGGGAATGCAGCAACTGTTTATTCGCAACTCATGTCCATGAAGGTGGTACCGGATGTGGTATCGGACCAGACAGCAGCCCATGATCTCAACCTTGGATACATTCCAGAGGGATACACTGTGGAATCTGCTGCAGATTTCAGGAACCGTGATCCGGATGGATACCGCAAGGCCGTTTACGCCTCCATAGTGAAGGAGACCAGCGCAATGCTGTGGTTCAAGCAGAACGGGTCAAAGGTGTTTGACTATGGCAACAACCTGAG
>JAMCUV010000041.1:12707-14751 GCA_023379345.1 Thermoplasmatota archaeon | reverse complement strand
CATCAAATTCACCCAGAGAAGCACGGTAAAAAACGGAATCCGCGGCATAAGGCCCTGAAACATTAAAATCTGCCGACGCGGATCTCACTGCCGGACCAATTATCTGGATCTCTTCAGTCCCGAGAAGTCCGCCCTCTCCGGCGTGAGGATTCAGGGCTGCAACTGCTATTCTCCGACTCTTGATTCCAAGAAGCTTCAGGGACATGTCAGCAAGTGAGATGTATTCCATGACGAGATCGCTGTTGATCTCCTTTATGGCCTGAAAAAGAGGTAGATGCTTGGTTGCAAATACTATCCTGAGTTTACCTGTCTGAAACATGGTAACCACCTTTCTTGTTGATGTCATATACCCCAGCATCTCCGTATGGTCTATGTAGGGCGATCCGGCCATCCTTATGGCCTCCTTGCTTATGGGTGCAGTGCAAATTCCCTGTGCAGTACCGCTCATGCACATCTTGACAGATTTTTCAATGGATTCAATGGCAACCTTGCCTGAAACCTCTGACGGCTTTCCCGTTTCGATGTTCCAGGACTCAATGTCCACAGTATGAAGGTTCCTGAGGGCATTCATGTCCAGGTCCAGTTTTTCTGCCGTTTCCATGAGGATTTTCCTGTTTCCAACTATGACAAGATCATCTGCACTGGATTTCAGCTTCATAACTGCCTTTGCGACAATTTCCGGCCCTATGCCTGCAGGGTCCCCCATTGTAACGGCAATCTTCATGGCAAATGTATGCCGTTGTTGGATTATACGTTATCGCAGGGCTGTCAACAGCACAAAATGATGGAAAGTTGGCCGATCATGCAGCACTGTCTGCGTTTCCGCCTTCCATTGCACTTTTCAGTGCCTTTTCCCTGCCAAGCTCCATCCTGAGCAGAATATAGAGGACGATGACAACGGGTATGATGGACATGAAGGCGTATCTGAGCCCCAGTGTGTCAACCAGGATGCCTGACACAAACGGCATTATTGCCCCAACAAGCATCATTAGGGAAAAGAAGTAGCTGTTTGCAATGTTCCTCTTCTCCGGGCTGATGCTCCTGGAAATGGATATTATTGACAGGGGATAGGTGAAGCCATGTGGAAACCCCAGTATGAGGAAGCTGATGGAGAAGATCAGCAGGTCCCTTGACATGCTGAGCACAACAAGGCCGGCGCCTGTGATTATGACCGACATGGTCATGAGTACTGTGAGGTTATCCGGTGGCCTGAGGGTGAGCGCAAGCCTGGATGCGAAGGATGTCAGGAAGAACAGGCTGAATAGCAGGGTGATGAGGGAGTATGATGCATCCAGATATTCCTTTGCGAATATTCCTCCGAACGTCAATATGAGTGCGAATGGAATATTGTAGGTCATGATGTTGTATATGGCCGCCCTGAATCCATGGCTGGACATGACCTCGGCGCCACCGGTGATCCTTTTTCCTTTCTCATCCGGGAACTTTATGCCGAATGCCGAAACGAACACCACTGCAGGAAGGACTGAAAAGAAGAGGAAAGACTGTTCGAGTGTGAAGAATCCCAATATTTCCGACTCAATGGCCGGGCCTGCAACCAGTGATATGCTCAGGGTTAATGTGTAGAGTGAAAGTATCCTTTCACGAATCTTCCTGTCGCTGAAGAGGCTGGCAGAGGTGATTATGTTTGGCATTATTGCCCCAAGAACAAATCCTGCAAGGAGAACAAGAGGCCATATGACAATGGCCGATGATATATAGAACAGGGGAAATACAACCATGTAGGCAAAGGATGAGATTATGAACACTGTCCTGCGCCTGGTGGATGTGAGCCTTGCATTGATCATGGCGCTCATGATGAATGTTCCGGTTGCTCCTGCTGTTGATATGAGGCCTACAAGGACCTCTGAAAAGTGAAAGTTATACCTTGCGAGGAGAGGCAGCGTTGTCATGAACATGTTGTTGCTGGCTCTCACCGCAAAGGTTGCAGAAATTATTACAATCACGGTGAAAAGGAATGACTGCCTGCTGTTCATCTAACCATCAGCTGAATCTTCTCACAAGGTCCGCGAATTCCCTGTGTTCC
>JAMCUV010000041.1:0-12194 GCA_023379345.1 Thermoplasmatota archaeon | reverse complement strand
GGGGCGTCTCCCTCCTTCTGGAAGGTTATGTTGAATCTCTCATCCTGAGCTGCAATCAGTGGATAGCATACTGGACCTGGTGCTGCAATTACATTTATTTTTTCCATTATACAGTATTTTACTTATATATAAGTAGTTTACCTATAAGTTTCCATCAGATAGAATTATATATTTGCATGATGGAAAAAGAGATGTCTGGTTAACACTGCTTCCCGATAATATAACACGAGCACAGAGTATTTCTCCGGAAGCCGTGAATGCCGGAACGCATATCTGACAGGAAGTGCAAAGTATATGCGCACTGATCACATGGGGAATGCATGACACGATGCCCTGTATGCCTGGTGCAGCTTAACGATACCATTGCAAGGCTCTCTGACCACTTCTATGCCCTCCAGATGAAAAACGATGCTGATCATATAATGTGGCTAAACCGGTACATTGGAAAGCAGCGGTTTGGACAGGATGAACTTGAGTTGAAGTTTGAAAAATTCTTCAGGACCGCCTCCATCAAGAAGTGGATTATCTCCAACTTTGTGAGAAAATTCTACGGAGATCCACCTCACATGTTCATTGTGGAGATGCAGCATCCAGAGGAATATGTGCTGAAGGGATACGCAATGGAGCATCATCACTTTCTGAAACAGTGGGTGAGAAGCTGCGCTTCAATAATATCAAACACAGACAAAGAGGATGTTCAGGCATTCGAGATTGAGAATATTGTGTCTGAATGGTACGGTGCCGGTGGTGATAAACCATCACATCATGAACTTTTACTCAGGATGGGTGAATCTCTGGGAGTGTCCAGGGATGCAATATATGGGAGTGAGCCGCTCCCTGCAACAAATAGGGCAGTTGAGGCATGGAGCATGATGAGCAGGGATTTCACATTCGTTGAAGGAATGGCGTCAATGCATTCCCTTGAGCTTATTGCAAGCAGGAAGATCAGGGAATACGGGGCCAGCATGGGATATTTCGATCCTGCGATCCTGAAGGACGGCAGCATAACAGAGGAGGCTGCTAACTTCCTGAGTGAGGGTTACAATGCAGATGTTTCTCATTCTGAAACCGCCCTTGACCTCATAGAAAAATATTCCACAGAGATGAGGAACATCCAGGACTGCCAGGCAGTATTCCTTAAATCAATTGAAGTCTTTGACGATTATCTGAACGCAAGACTTGAGAGGGGGATGATGCTTGAAGACAAACAACAATGAGGGATGTGCCCTCTGCAATGCCACCTGGGGAGAGTACTGGCGTGAAATAGACGGTGAGAACATGCTCTTCTGCTGCAACATATGCGCAGACATTTTCCAGGAAATGGTGAGGAGAGTAAAGGAAAATACAGGATGGGATAAGATTGACTATGTGAACCTTGAAGGCAATTACTCAAAGGGCAGAAACTGCACTGCAACAAATGGCGACAGGAAGTACAGATATTATTTCAGGACATATTCAGATGGAAAATTCATCACGTTCCAGGAAAGATAGGGGGAGAGGGGTGTATTTCCTATGGAACCATTTTTGGCCTTGACACCGTAGCATTTAGGTCCCTGTCCCTGACATTTATCACAACTGAATTTCCAGGTTTGGAAAATTTTCTGTCGATAAATCCAAGGGCTATTGCCTTGTCAAGCACAGGTGAAAGAGTTCCGCTGGTGATATTTCCAACATGGTTTTCCCCATTCATTATTGCATTGCCTGCACGTGGGATGATCTTTGAATCCATGATGAATCCCCTGAACACTTCCTTAACGGGCTTTGATAATCCTTCCTTTCCTATGAATTCACCATCATTTGTCAGGATAAATGTTATGGCACATTCATGAGGATTCCTGTCTCCATGAAAATCAGTTCCCGAGAGAAGCATTCCCTTCTCCATCCTCAGTGTATCTCTTGCTCCAAGCCCGCATGGAAGCCCTCCAACTGCCTTCACCTCTTTCAGGAGTGTTTCCCATACAGAAGCTGCATCTCTGGAACTGCATAGTATCTCAACGCCATGTTCACCAGTATAACCAGTTCCTGATATTATGGCTGATTTCCTGCCAGTGATTTTATTTTCAGAAAACTTCAACTTACCTGAATCCATTTCCTCAAACCTGAACGGTCCTGGATCCTTTATTCCAAGTGAAGCCATAACCTTAATACTGTCCGGACCCTGAAGGGCAATACAGGCTATATCACTGGAATAATCCAATATGTCCACTGAATATCCGCTGGAATTCTTCCTGACCCATGATACTATTGTATCGATCATGGAAGCATTTGGCACGAAGAAGAATTTATCACCTGAAATTCTGTAAACTATTGTGTCATCTATTATGTTCCCCTGTTCATTGAGGAATGCCGTATACACAGCATGCCCATTTTCAAGATCCGATATTTTTGTTGGGAACATGTGGTTCAGGAATTTCTCAGCATCCTTTCCCTGAACGACAACATCACCCATATGTGACACATCGAATATTCCCACATGCTTTCTCACGGCCATGTGCTCTTCCATTATTTTTGTGTACTGGAGCGGCATGTCCCATCCGTGAAAATCTATTATTTTCGCATTCAGCTTAACATGCTCTTCATACAGCGGTGTTCTCTTATTTTCTGACATACTCATTTTCACCTTCCAGAGGAAATATACCCCTCCCTCTCCATGAGGCCAAGGAAATACTCATGTATTCTTGTATCCCTGGTCAACTCTGGGTGGAACGTCATCCCGATTATGTTGTCCTGCCTTACCATAACTATTTCATCGCCTCTCCTGGCCATCACCCTGCTCCTTCCAGGTGATGATATGACCGGAGCGCGAATGAATACTGCCTGGAAATCCCCTATTTCATCGATTTTGATATTATCAATGAATGAATTTATCTGCCTGCCGTAGGCATTCCTTCTTATTTCAGTGTCCAGGATTCCCATTCCTGGTACCCTTTCATCATTGGTTTCCCTTGAAATCAGGATGAGGCCGGCACATGTCCCCATGACAGGAACACCGTCATTTGCCATGGATTTTATCCTGTCATAGATTCCATAGTTCTGGGTGAGTTTGTATATTGTGGTGCTCTCTCCGCCAGGTATTATGATGCCTGAAACCCCGTCCAGTTTTTCAGGTTTCCTGACCTCAACAGCCTCAACATCAATTCCGCCTTTTCTCCTTATTGAGTTGATGATGTCAATATGTTCTGAAACGTCTCCCTGGAATCCAACAACACCTATTCTTTCAGGCAATAACATCACCTGTAGAGCTCAATATATTCATAGGGCTTCAGGTTACCGAAGCAGTATTTAACCTGTGTGAAACTTTCCTTCAGTTCCTTCATCTCAGACTTCACCCTGTCTGACTGTCCTTTCTTTATGACCTCAGCCATGCTTCTTGCAACGGTCCTTGCATCGGATTCCTTGAAGCCAATCCTGGTTATTTCCTGTGCCCCGACACGTATGCCGCTTGGATTCTGTGAATTCCTGTTGTTGTCCTCAGGCAGCAGGTTCTTGTTTGCAACTATGCCGGATTTCTCCAGGTTCTCTGCCACGAGCTTTCCTCCGCCAAATTTGCTCACATTCATTATGAATGTGTGTGATTCCGTGAAACCTCTTGATTCCCCAAGCACATGTATGCCGTTCTCGCTCAGTTCAGAAGCCATAGCCCTGGCATTCTTTATGATCTGTTTTGCATAATCCTCGCCGAACTCAAGTGTTTCCGCCAGTGTTACACCCAGTGCAGCCATGGCATTGAGATGGTGGTTGCTCAATGTTCCGGGAAATACACCCCTCTGGATGCTTTTCCACATGTCGTCATCGGTGTTTCCAAGAATTATCCCATGCTGCGGCCCGGGCAGCGTCTTGTGCGTGCTACCGGTAATTACATGGGCACCCTCTCTGATAGGGTCCTGGAACTGCCTGCCCGCAATCAGTCCAAGCACATGTGCACCGTCATACCACACGGTGCAGCCTGCTTCCTGAAATGCATCAGCCATCTCCCTCAGGGGAGCCGGAAAGAGGAAGACAGACTGGCCGAAGAGGCATACCTTTGGTTTTTCCTTTATTATGAGCCTTGAAGCCTCGTCCGGAAGAACGCTCATTGTCTCCGGATCATAAGGATAATTGACAATGTTAAGTCCACGAAGCCCAACGGCACCGAATTTTGCGGCACTTATGTGTCCGCCACCGGAAAGATCAGGTGTGGCGATCTTGTCACCGGGCTTAAGGAGCCCATAAATGACGGACATATTGGCATTGGTTCCCGATACAGGGCGCGGATCACTCTGCTTTACATTGAAAACCCTGTTGGAGAGATCAATAACCTTATCCTCTATCTGATCCACATAGAAGTTTCCCTGGTAATACCGGTGATGAGGCAGCCCTTCGGCGTACCTGAAACCAAGATCCGTTGTTAACATCTCCATGGCCAGCGGGCTCATTATGTTCTCTGAAGCAATCAGGGGAATGCTCTCCCTGAAAAACTTCTGATGTTCCATCGCCAGTTTCCTGAGTTCCAAGGCATCTTCAAGCGCACTCATGATTACACTTCGCAGTTGAGTAGTCCTTTTCACAATAAGAAATTATGCAGTGGCTCATAATTTATGTTCAGCAGCAGGGAAATGTAGAAATTCAATTACTGTTTAACACTGGTGATATCATGTTTGAGAAAGATCTGCTGAAGGGCAAGGTTGCGCTTGTCACCGGAGGAGGAACAGGAATAGGGTTTGAGATGTGCAGAAGATTTGGAAGCCTAGGGGCATCAATATGCATCATCGGACGCAGGGAAAACGTTCTGGAAAAGGCCGTTGATGAACTGAAGAAATCCGGAATCACCGCTGAGTACCACCGGTGCGACGTGCGGAACCCGGCAGAGATAACAGAGTCCGTGGACTATTTCATGCAGAAATTCTCGCATATAGATATCCTGGTGAACAATGCAGCAGGAAATTTTGTATCCCCAACGGAGAATCTTTCTCCACATGCCGTTGACGCTGTGCTTGGCATCGTTCTGCACGGCACACTCTACATGACCCTTGAGCTGGGTAAGCGCTGGATCAGCTCCGGCCGCCACGGAGTTGTGCTGGATATAGTCACATCATATGCATGGACCGGATCAGGTTTTGTTGTGCCGTCAGCTGCAGCCAAGGCTGGGGTTCTTGCAACAGTCAGGTCACTGGCCGTTGAATGGGCAAAATATGGAATAAGGCATGTGGCAATAGCCCCGGGCCCTTTTCCCACCGAGGCCACCCGGAAGAACCTCTTTCCGCTTCCAGAAGTGGAGAAACTGCTGACCGAGCGTGTTCCCATGGGAAGGGTGGGGAATATGGACGAGATAGCCAATCTCGCCTCATACCTGGTTTCAGATCAGGCAGGGTTCATCAACGGCGAGGTTGTTACCATTGATGGCGGGGAATGGCTGAAAGGAGCAGGTGAATTCAACAACCTTCTTGACCTGACAGGTGAACAGTGGAAGCTCATCAGGGAGATATCATCCAAAAAGTCATAGGCAGAAAAATGGAAATGCCCAGGATTCTGATCAAGATCCTTGTGCCTTCTTTCCTTGCTTATCCTGGTGGCATGAAAAATATTGAAATGCATCGCCAGGAAAAACCCATCAGATGCAGGTTACTGCCAGATTCTGGACGTTATGAAAAAATTGGGTGGGCAACCCATGCAAAATATGTTTCTAATTCACTTTTCTATGTTTATGTCTTCCTTGAGGCCCTTTCCCCTGGTTTCTTTCATGAGGAATACAAGAGGTATCACCACGATGAAACCGACAGCTGTATAGGCCACGGCATGCCCGAATCCCACAACCAGGGCAAGAGCTCCAATGCCGAATATTACGGCTGCAGCAAAGAACCTGCCCATGGAGGTGACAAATGCGAACCCTGATCCCCTGAACTCTGTTGGATAAAGTTCTGGAAGCCACAGGGTAAATACTGCGAAATCAGCTCCGCCGAGCCCCAGGAGGGGGACAGCCAGGAACAGTTCCAGGAGCGATCCCGTGTAGTATACCACATCATAGATCAGGAAGACGCTTATTGCCATGAGCACAAGGAATGTTATTTCCGTTGCACGCCTGCCAAGTTATTCGGCAAGGAATGGCATTATGAGGCAGCCTATGACAGTGAACAGTGATACCTCGGCACCAGCAGCGGCAACAAGGTCTATTGTGGGATAAGCCAGGTGCGGGAGCCTGGAGATTATGTTGGTTGTCACATCAGGCACGTACACAGTTCCTCCATATAGGCCCACAATTACAGCAATGAGCACTATGGACCCCGCTATGGTTGTTCTCCTGTAATCCTTGCCAAACGCCGATAGAAATGACTTCTTTGCTGAAATTTCTGCTGTTTTCTGCACCTTTTCCCACCTCTCAGGCTCCCTGGTCCTGAATCCAAGGTAGGCCACAAATACAACCGGCAGGGCACCAAGCATCAGAAGCCCCCCGAATCCTATGTACGGGAACAATACAAGATAGGCTATGGCGGCAAAGAAGAACCCGAAGTAGTACCCTGTATGTAACATTCCTGCGCCCATAACCCTCCTGTTTTCAGGGAAAGCCTCAGCCACCGCGTTTCCCCCGGTGAACCATACAGAACCTATTCCCAGTCCCACTATGAACCTGAACACCATGAACTCGTAGGCGTTGGTTGCTATGCCGCTCAGTATAGAACCAACAGCAAACAGTATCACGCTGATTGCCAGGGTCTTCACCCTTCCGTATTTATCAGACAGTGGACCAAAAATTACCGATGCGCCCCATCCAAGAAGGAAGACCGCAAAGAACGCCTCAAGGAAGAAATCCTTGTATGAGAGGCTGATTCCAGTGGCCTTGAGCAGGTACTCCGTGGTAACCACATTCACGAATGCGTAAATAAACGCCGTGAACCCATCCAGGGTCCACCCTCCCCATGACGTATAGAATATTTTCCAGTTCACACCTTTCCATGAACCTTTTGCCGGAATTGTTTCAGTCATTCTAGCTAAACGCTTGATATATAAAATTATTATCATTACGATGTGAGAATCATTATAAAGTCATCAGATCAGATGCGTTAGCATAGGCCTCCGCGGATTCAATACAGCCGTTATGAAAGCAACGAACCGCGAATCTCAAAGTTAAAAACCGGATCATTTTTTAACCCATGTCCAGTTTTCCACCCATGGAAGGAGCAGGCCCCTTAAACGGTTTGAGAGTTCTGGATCTTACGCAGGCAATGGCTGGCCCCATGGCAACAATGACACTTGGGGATCTGGGGGCGGAGATCATAAAGGTGGAACCGCTATCAGGCGATCAGACCAGGTCATGGGCTCCGCCTTACATGGACGGAATGTCCTCATACTATCTCAGTGCAAACAGGAACAAGAAGAGCATTGCCGTGGACCTGAAGAATTTCGCCGGGCAGGAGGTTCTCAGGAAACTTGCCAGGGATTCGGACGTGATCATTGAGAACTTCAGGCCCGGCACCATGGAGAAGTTTGGCCTGTCCTATGATGAGGCCAGGGAACTCAACAGCAGGATCATTTACTGCAGCCTTTCAGGTTATGGCCAGACAGGCCCTTCAAGGGAATGGCCAGGATACGATCTCACAGTGCTGGCATATAGCGGGCTCCTGAGCCTCAACGCAGAGGAGGGCAGGCCCCCAATCAAGTTCGGGGTGCCAATAGCGGACATAACTGCAGGGCTTTTCTCCGTCATAGCCGTGCTCGCGGCCCTGCGGCACAGGGATGCCACGGGAGAGGGGCAGTTCATAGATATGTCAATGCTTGACGCCAACTTCTCAATACTGACGCACCAGGCGCTGGGATATTTCTCCACGGGAAAAAATCCGCGGCATCTTGGATCCGCGCATTCCAACATAGCTCCGTACCAGGTCTTCAGGACTGCGGACGGTTACATAGCAGTGGCAGTTGGAACAGAAAAGCTCTGGAAAACCTTCTGCAGCATAATAGGAAGGGACGATCTCACATTGAATCCCATGTTTCTCACCAATGTTGAAAGGGTCCAGAACAGGGATAAACTGGTGGACGAGATAAACAGGGCCTTTTCGGCATTCAGAACACAGGAACTCTTCCAGAAATTTCTGGATTCAGGGATTCCTGCAGCGCCCATAAACAGCGTGGAGCAGGCTGTGAATGCGCCACAGATAATGGAAAGGAACATGCTTGTTGATATGGAGGCGCCTTACGGAAAAATAAGGGTCCTGGGAACGCCATTCAAGATGTCTGCAACGCCGGCATCAGTCCGTTTGCATCCGCCCATGCTGGGGGAAAACACGGTAGAGATTCTCCGCAATACTGGATATAGTGATGAGGAAATATCAGGCATGGTTGAGAGAAAGATAGTCAATGGAAATACAGGCACTGACAGGAAAAAGGAATGAGTTCACCCTTTCTGTAATCAGGCTTTCCTGCATGTGGGGCCCAGTTCATCGTCCTGGATGTCGGCCTGGGATCCTTCCTTGAGTTTCTCCTGTGAGCGGCAGAAAACCTTCACGTCATCAACGTCAAGAAGCACAAGATAATACCTGTCCGGATACGGGTCTGGAGTTGCAATGAGTTCCACGGATTCCAGGACTATGCCGCTCCGTGCCGGAACATGCTCAAAATCCTCCTTCCCGCATTTGGGACACATTGACCTTGCAACCAGGAATTTTGTTCCGCAGTTCCTGCACCTGTTTATGTTCATGATGCACCTCCGTAAACTATTGCCGTGGCATTGTTGCCGAAGCCGGCCATGCTCAGGGAGAAGCCAAGATGGGCATCCTTTATCTGCCTTTTCTCAGCCTTTCCAGTGATCTGGAGATATATTTCCCCTGCCTGTGCCACACCGCTTGCCCCAATGGGATGGCCCTTGGAATTCAGGCCGCCGCTGGTGTTGATGGGCCTCGGACCGCCTATTTCAGTTTCTCCATTCATTACGGCTTCCCACCCGTGGCCCTTCTTGAAGAAGCCTGCATCCTCGCTCTCTATGATCTCAAGCACTGCCGCCATGTCATGCAGCTCAACAACATCCATGTAATTTGGAGTCAGCTTTGACCTGCGGAATGCCATTTCCGAGGATCTCCTGACACTCCCTATGGTGGTCAGGGAATCCCTGTATGACAGTGATGATGTCCCCGATGAATATCCCACACCCAGGATTTCAACATGATCATTGCCGAAGGAATCACGGTTCTCATCCGAGGTCATCAACATGGAAACCGCACCATCGCTCACGGGACAGAACTCGAAGATCCGAAGGGGATCGGCTATGACACGGGAAGCCATGACCTCCTCAAGAGTCACTTCAGACTGGAAGTGCGCATATGGATTCAGGGATCCGTTATGGTGATTCTTCACGGCAACACGGGCTACGCTCTCACGTGGCGCATCAAACTCCTTCAGGTAGGATCTGGTCATGAAGGCGGCAAGCGATGGCAGCGATATTCCCGCTGAACGCTCCTCTGGATGGAGAAGGGAGGCTATGATCCTGGTTGACTTCTTGGTGGGGTAGCCAGTCATTTTTTCTGCGCCTATGACAAGCACATTGCTGGCATTGCCGGACCTTATGAGGGAATCAGCAACCATAACAGCGCTTCCGCCGCTTCCGCTGGTGTTGTCAACACGCATTGAGGGCACATCATCCATGGACAGCCTGGTTGAAATGAGGTTATTGACTCCGGACACATCATTGAATTCTCCAGAATATGAATTTGAGAAAACAATGAAATCAATATCCCTGCCGTATTTCCTGACAATTGGAAGGGCCGATTCTGCAGCCAGATCAAGCAGCCCCTCCGGCCTCTTGCCAAAACGCGTGAAACTCACGTCTGATATTACTGACATCACTTTCTGTACGGCAATGTGATTTATTAAATTGTCAGTCTTCAGAGACCATCGGGGATCTGGGTGCCAAAGCCTGAATCTATCTCGATGGTCTGCCCGGTGATCTCATGGCTGCTCATGATCCACATTACTGCCGATGCAATGGGTTCGGCACTATGCCTGCCTATCCCCAGGAGATTCTTAACGTCAGATCCACCGCAGTTCTCCTTGGATATGAAGCCGGGAGCAACGGCGTTCACCCTGATTCCCATGGGAGCAAGCTCCCCCGCAAGCTCGTGAACCATGTAGGTCACAGCGCCCTTTCCAGCTGCATAGCCTGCATGGCTGTTCATGTACACATGCCTGGCTGCAGTCACTGCCGTTATGGAACCATGGTACTGGGAAAGGTATGGCACACTTTCCCTTGCAACATTGTAGAACGTCTGGGCATTGTTCATCAGAGCAGATTCAAACAGATGGGCATCAACATCCTTCAGTGACGATTTCCTGAAAAATCCTCCCGCCGTATGAACCACATGATGAATGCTGCCTGCATCATGCATGATGCTGGAAAACACCTTACGAACGGATTCCGGATCCCTGAGGTCCCCCGAATAATAACTCACCCCAATGTCTGCAGCGATTTTCTCGCCAGCGTTGCTTCTTGAAATGGCATAAACTCTGTATCCACCGCTGGCCAGAGCCCTGGAGATGGCACACCCCATTCCGGGCCCAAGGCCGCTTACCACAACATTATGCATGATCACTCTATCCGGTCGCATTTTTAAGACTTTTGCCCGCGGTCCGGAAGGGCTACTCTTAAGAACAAAGTCCAATTCTCTGCGGGATGAATATAGGAGAACCAGGATCCATTGGAAATGTCCCCATAAGGAACAGGATAGTGATGGCGCCCATGATCTCTAACCTTGCAGATCCGGACGGCAATACAAATGAGAACCACATTGCGTATCTCGAGGAAAGGGCCAGAGGAGGCACAGGCCTCATAATAACAGAATACACCTATGTGGACGGTAAGAATTCCCGGGGATCAAGGAACGAAGCCGGCGTTTACAGCTATGACTTCATACCGAAATTCAAGAGGCTCACGGAGCGCATCCACATCCATGGAAGCAAGGTGTTCATGCAGCTTGTCCATGCTGGAGGGAAGGCCTTTCTTGACACAAACAGGGAATCCCCCATGGCTCCTTCTGCGGTGGATTATGTTGGATATACGCCCAGGGAAATGACCGTCAATGACATCGATTCGGTCATAGCGTCCTTCATCAAGGCTGCCGGATTTGCCAGGAGGGCTAATTTTGACGGAATAGAGCTGCATGGGGCACACGGTTACCTGCTGCAGGAGTTCCTGTCACCGGCGCTGAACCTCAGGTCAGACCGGTACGGCGGATCATTTGAAAACCGTCTCAGGATTGTCCAGGACATAATTGACGGTATCAGGCAGCAGGAAGATATTGCCCTTGGCATCAGGCTGAGCCTCTATGAGGACGATCCGGACGGATACGAGCCTGATTACGGCCTGAAAATTGCTGAAACCCTCAAAGGGATTGACTACGTGCATTTCTCGGCGGGCCGTTTCGCCCCACCCGGATCTTCATCATCCTTCTACAGCCCCAGGACACACATCCTGGACAGGCTACCAAGGAAAGCCAACCTGACCACCATGGTGGTGGGATCAGTCACCAGCCTGCAGGATGCGCAGAAGGTCCTTGAGAAGGCGGACTTCGTCTCCGTTGGAAGGGCTGAACTGGCTGATCCGTACTTTGCCATGAAACTGCTGAAGGATCCGGATGCATTGAGGCCATGCATAAGATGCAACCAGGCCTGCAGGGACCTTGGATTTGGTGAGGTCAGGTGCACAGTGAATCCCGACACGGGACTGGAATCTGTCAGGAAACCGGCCATGAGGCTTTCAGGAGACATTGCAATAGCCGGAGCTGGTGTCAGCGGACTGGAGGCTGCCATCATGGCGGCAAAATCCGGCATGCAGGTCACGCTGTATGAAGCCAACGACAGGATCGGGGGGCAGCTGCTTCAGATCTGGGATCGGTGGAAAAAGTTCGAGACCGGAAGGCTTGTTGATTATTACGGCACGGTCCTGCGGAGGATGGGCGTGGAAATAATAACGGGAGAAAAATTCAGCGGAGACGGCCTCTACTGCCTTCCGGCCACGGTCTATCCTGATCTCCCCGATCAGGAGGAGATTGTCATAGATTCAAACATCTACAGGTACCATGATGATGCCCTGAGGATCAGTGCCGATCATGAGGTCATAATGACAGAAAGGAGCCTGTCAAGCATGGATCGCGTCAGGCAGGCAGCCTACAGGGACATAGCGGAGAAGGCCGGGATCAGCATAGTCCGGAAGGCTGACAGGGATCCTGATG
>JAMCUV010000040.1 GCA_023379345.1 Thermoplasmatota archaeon | reverse complement strand
TAAGCAGGAACAGGTTGCTTCCAGACGTGATAAATATTTTCAAGTAGGCCATTATGCCTGAAGAATCGGCCCTTGATCAGCTCCTGAAGTCAGGTGAATTTCTTCACCACCTTGACATGGACCGCAAAACTGCCGATCTTGTCTTTGACAGGAGAACAATAAAGGGGCTTTATGAATTCATGAGCAGCCAGCACATAGATTATGTTGATTTTCCCATTTCAGCAGGAAAGGAATCGGTAGTCTTCAAGGTCATAAAGGACAAGAAGCCACTGGTTCTCAAAATTTACAAGCTTTCCACTCTTAGATTTTCCACAATATGGAAATATATCGAGGGCGATTACCGCTTTGCAAGGGAAAGGATAAACAGGTCAAACATTGTGTATATATGGGCAAAGAAGGAATACACCAACCTTCACGAGT
This sequence comes from Thermoplasmatota archaeon, assembly GCA_023379345.1. Taxonomy (GTDB): domain Archaea; phylum Thermoplasmatota; class Thermoplasmata; order Thermoplasmatales; family Thermoplasmataceae; genus UBA509. The sequence goes on along the minus strand of JAMCUV010000040.1, from coordinate 6,377 downwards.
TGAGAAAGAACGGGATTCTCTGTCCCCGTCCCTACGATTTCCACAAGAACCTGCTCCTGATGTCTTATATCGGGACAAAGGCCACTCCTGCACCAAGGCTCAGGGATGCGGACTGCGATTTTGATAATGTATACGGCGAGGTCCGGGGTTTCATGCGAACCATGTACCAGAAGGCGAAACTGGTGCATGCTGATCTTAGCGAATACAACATACTTTACCACAGGAAACATGCATACATTGTAGATGTGGGGCAGTCCGTGTCCCGGGAACATCCAGCCGCCGACTATTTCCTGGAACGGGATGTGAGGAACATATCGATATTCTTCACCAAGAAAGGCGTTGAAGCTCCATATGAGGAGCTGCTGGGATTCGTGAAGGGTGCCGATGCCGGCGAATAGGTTTATTTATGATGATTCATAAGGAAATGAGGTCTGCAGCATGGATGAAGTTACCGATGGAAATGTTTGGGAAATAAGGGTTCCCAGGGACAGGCTTGCAGTTCTTATAGGAAGGAACGGCGACACCAAGAGAGAACTGGAGGAGAAGGCAGGAATAGCCCTGGAAATAGATTCAAGGGAAGGTGACGTGACTGTCATCCAGAAGGGAGATCCGCTCAAGGCAGCACTTTCCATCAGCGTGATTCAGGCCATTGCCAGGGGTTTCAGCCCACATAAGGCGTTCTTCCTTTTCGAGGAAAATTCCCAGCTTATTGTCATCTCACTGCGTGAATTTGCCAAGCCAGGATCCCACAGAATTTCTGAAATCAAGGGCAGGATCATCGGAACCGGCGGCAAGACCCGGAAAGTCATGGAGGAACTGACAAACACCAGCATATCGGTATATGGCGACACCGTATCCGTTATGGGTGACTATGTATCGGTGGAATACGCCCGTGAGGCCTTAACCATGCTCATCAACGGCAGCAGGCAGAGGACAGTTTACACGTACCTGGAGAAGAACGCAAAGAACCTGAGGCTCAAGCGTATAGAAGAGACATTCGGATAGCTGTATACCGGCAAATATTATATCCGGTCATCGAATAACCTGTAGAAGCGGGGTAGGGTAGTTAGGAGATCCCGACGGGCTCATAACCCGTAGATCAATGGTTCAAATCCATTCCCCGCTATTTTTCAAGGTATCTTTCCCTTATCTGGCACACCAGGTCATTAAGTATGGATTTTCCAACTGGTTCAGCAGGTGTAAATCCCATTTTCCTTACTGTGTCCGCAGTTGTTGCCCCAATGGCAAATATCCGTGTTCCGGTAGTCCTGACTGCCTCTGCCACAGGCCGATCTTTCAGTATTATTTCCGCCTCCTGCGATGACGTTATGACCATTCCAAGGCAACCTTCCGCGAGATACTTTGAGAGGTTAGAAAGGTCAAGGGGCACGCTTCGGTAAACGGTGAACAGTTTGAAATCATAGCCTTCTCTCAGCAGGAAATCCCGCACTACCATGTTTGACTGCTGGCTGGAAAGAAGTGCTATCCTGCGGGGCTTCCAGTCATTACGTTTGATGAGTTCCACGATCCCGCCTGAGGTCTGTTCATCCGGAACAAGAGAATTCAGGCCTATGGACTTCAGGGCGTTACCGGTGATCTTTCCGATGGATACGTATGTGCGACCACTTCCGAAGGAACCAATATTGGCCCTGATGGTTTCTGCGCCCCGTGCGCTGGTTACTATGACGATCTCAGGATCGAAAGACCCGAATGCCTTCACGTCAAAGGGCAGGTCTTCCAGCCGTGTGACCGGTACATTGACTGTTTCAATCCCTGCGCAGTTCACGTTCTCAGTGGCCTTACCTTCCGGCCTTGTGATAATGAGGATATTGGTATTGCCAGTCATGCTGTCCCACCCCGGCCGTAACCGAATTCAGGGGGGATCCGTTCCAGAATACCGACGGTGAAGTCGTCCACATCCTGCCTGTTCCTCACCGATGAAGCGTAATCCCGGTATTCCCTGGTGTTGAGCGAATAAAGCCTCACAGTGAGGGTCCACACGGCACCGGATCTGGTGCACATGACGCCTGCAGGCATGGAGCACCCAAGGTTCAGCCTGCGCATTGCCTCTCTTTCCATCTCCATTGCGAACTGTGCATCCTGATTCTTCAGCCTTTCAACAGCGGAAAAAGCACTGCTCCCACCGATTCCCACAACGGCAATTACGCCCTGGTTGGCGGCAGGCATGAACGCTTCTGTCCCAAGCCTGTGGTATTTAATGCTGATGCCGAGTCTGGTGATTCCAGCCTCTGCAAGTATTATCCCGTCATAGTCTCCATCCCGGTACTTCTGGATACGTGTGTCTATGTTTCCCCTTATGTTTTCTGCAACAAGGTCGGGCCGCACCATTGAAAGCTCCTTGATGCGCCTCAGGCTGGAAGTTCCTATGTGGGATCCGGCCGGGAGTTCCTCCAGGGGTCTCTCAGCAATTAGAACGTCATTGAAATTTTCCCTGGGGAGAACAGAAATCACGTCAAGCCCATCCGGGAGGTCAGCAGGCAGATCCTTTGCACTGTGGACTGCCACATCAACTTCACCTGAAAGGACCCGCCTGTTTATCTCCTCCACGAATATGCCTGTCCCCGGTGTCCTGTAAAGCGGGGTGGATCTTTCAATGTCACCGGATGAGTTGAATCTGTGTATGCTGGCATCAATGCCTGCGGCAGTCAGCCTTTCGGCCACCATCTCTGCCTGCCTGACAGCCAGACGGCTTGGCCTTGTGCCTATTTTAATATGAGTCATGGTTACCGTATTGTCTTTCACGTTAAAACTGTCACTCAGGGTGTTAATCAATGAAAAATCCCGGCATTGCCGTCAATAAATATGAATCCGAGGGAATCATAAGGAAACTTCTCTCCATTGACATAATTCGAAAGGACCTGAAAATAAGGCAGAACGGTGACCTTGTCATGATACCGCTGAAGCAACACACTGAGTTCCGGGGATACAGAACCATGGAAATGGAATTCGAGCCCAGAGCAATTCAGAAACCGCCAGCTGAAACCATAAAGAAAATCTCGGGCGTCGGGTCACAGAGGCCGGTGATACCGGACAGATGGATACGACTGGGGGATGCGCTTATCATCAAGGATTCAAGAAAACCTTCTGGCAGTGTGCTGCAGTCAATTTCCAAGGTTCTTGACGTGAAATCAATATATATTGACCGTGGAAGAATCCAGGGAAACACCAGGCACCCAAAAATGGAAATTGTCTACGGGGAGACGGGAACAGTGATCCATCTGGAAAATGGTATCCGGTATTCAATGGACCCGTCCAGGGTAATGTTCTCACCTGGAAATGTCAATGAGAGGGTACTGCATGGGAAAATGGCACTTGACGGAGCGTCTGTCCTGGACATGTTTGCAGGAATTGGCTATTTCTCTCTTCCACTGGCAAAGTATGCACACGTTTCAAAAGTCTATGCAGTTGAGATAAATCCAGAATCATATGGCTTCCTGGAGCGGAATGTGGAGATCAACAGGCTTCAGGACAGGATAATACCAGTTCTGGGAGACTGCAGGGACGTCTCTCCATCAATGCGGTTTGATTACATAGTGATGGGGCACTTCAGTTCCCGGGAATTCCTTTCAGCTGCCCTGATGCGATCCGGGCCAGGCACGATTCTCAACATGCACCTGCTGGTGCCTACCCATGAACTTTCAGCATACTGGCATGAAATCATTGTTCTTGCCAGGCGGCTGGGTTACATCCTTGATTTCATTGAACATAGGAAAGTAAAATCTTACGGTCCACATCTCTGGCATATGTCACTGGATCTTGCAGTTTCAAGGGGTCTGTTGCAATAGATCTGTGAAACATTCGCCAAAATCCATAAATAATCTGTCTGACTACTATATTAAGTATAATGAGAAGGAACTATCATAAACCGAACTATAATTCTAGAAATGGTATGCAAAAAAGGTCCAATATGCCCAAGGATACTGGACCGAAGAAGTCAAGAAGGCTTGACATGCGGAAAACCGAGGAATTCAACTTCATGCTTGGCAAGATTGTGGAAGAACTTCCTGACAGCGTGAGAGGCGCTGTTAAAGGCAGTCTTTATTCCATCGCTTCAAAAAAAGGAACCAGGGAGGCAAGGGACTATATTGTTAAAATAAGGACAGATGGCCTCATAGACGATGACATGCAGAAGAGACTTCTTGACCTCCTGGCAGACTACAGCAAGTTCAGGTGAATCCAGGGGAGGATCACTTTTCCCTCCATCTGGTCAGGTATCTTGCCAGAGAGAAATACACCACTGTTTCCACAAGTATCACGGGTATTTCCATTGTCATCAGTGGAGAAAGGCCGAAGGCCCCCTGGGTCAGGACTGCGGCTGGCGTTACAGGGGAGACGGATAGGGCATAAATGGCTATTTTCGGTATGAATGTATACGGATAGAATGTGGGAGGAAGGACCGTCATTACTACGGACATTATGCCTGCTATCCCCCACACATTCCTGACATGTTTTATGCTGCTTGACACAATGAATGATATGGACGATGTTGAAACAACAAGCAATGCAAGTATCCCGGCAAGTGCCAGCACATCTGGAAGCGTGAAGACGTTCTCAAAGTATCCCAGGATGGAATAGAGAACAATTCCTGGCAGGGAAAACATGAGATAGCTAAGGGTCAGGCCAAGCATATAGTCTGAAGGGTTCACACGGCTTGCGACATACAGGTCCTGCATCCGGAGTTGAAGCCTCATGAAAGCGGCATCACCTGCACTGGAAAGGGCCACGGAGGCCACAAGTCCTATGAAGCCGCCTACAATGGCGTATTTCACCAATGTTCCGCGAGAAATTATAAAAACTATGAATAGAAGGGTCAGAGGTGAGCTGAGGGACGCGATAATATATGACGGCCCTCTGCCTACTGTTCTCAACCCGTAGTACCAGGCCAGAAGGAACGTGAATTTAAGATTCAATAGTTACACCCCTGCTTATGAAAATATCCTCAAGAGTGATGGGCCTGATGGCGAATCCCATATCTATGTACCTGTCTGCCATCTCCCTGTCCACGTACTTTATGGAAAGTGAACCTATGTGTATGCAGTCCTGGCACTGGCCGTTTATTTCCACTCTGATCTTGCCTCTGAATCGGGATAGCAAATCCGCTGCTGTCCCCTGTTCCAGAGAACGTCCATGGTCAACAAGTATGACTTCATTGGAAAGCTGCTCAGCCTCCTCCATGTAATGCGTGGTCAGTATGACTGTAGAATGGATACGCCGTATGGCTGACCATACCTCAAGTCTGGATATGGGATCAAGCCCGGTGGTAGGTTCATCAAGGAACACCACTTCGGCGTTTGCGGCAAGGGCCATGGCCACAAACATCTTCCGCTTCATGCCTCCTGACAGCGTGTCAGTGGGATAGTGCTTTGCCTCCCGTAGGTCCAGCTCATCCAGTGCCATGGAAGCAGACTGCGCAGAATCCTTGAAAGACATTCCCCTGCCAACCAGGTAGAGTTTCACCTGTTCAAATGCGGTGAGGATACCGATGGGTGCAGCCTCTTGCGGAATGCTCACAATGCTCTTCCGGATAGAGCCAGCTTCCGTGACCACATCCATTCCGTTAACCCTGGCAGTCCCTGAAGTTGGAAGCAGCTGCGTCGAAAGTATGCGTATGAGGGTGGTCTTTCCGGCCCCATTCCTGCCTATGATGGCCGTTACCTTCTCTGAGGCAGAGATATCAAGTTCCCTGAGGGCATAGTTGCCGTCAGAATATCGTTTTGTCAGCTTCTCTGTCTCAATCATTCAGGGCAGAAATTTGACTCCATATATAAATAAATCCTGAACAGGCTTTCCAGTGGACATTGCAAAAAAGGAACTGTTGATCTCTCAATACTGAATCATGGCACGGCAAAAAAAATTCAATAGGAAGCATAATCTGCCATTAAATGGACCACAATGACATTGAAACCGATCTGAGACAGAGGGTGCGGCGCTACATTGAAATTGAGGATGCTGCCCTGGCAAAAATCACAATAGCCGTTCCGGACAATTCAATGCTGAAAGAATTCGCTGACAGTGCAATAACCATGATACGGAGCTACTTCTCCGACGCGAAACACTTCATTGAGAAGAATGATCCAATCAACGCATTTGCTGCCCTAAATTATTCATATGGGTGGATTGACAGTCTTGTAAGGCTGGGTGTACTGGATGGGCATGATGATCACAGCCTTTTCACACTTTACAGGTGAAGCAGCCGCTCTTCATCTGCAATTGACCGATGTTCCCTTTCCATTCCGATAACATATTTATAACCATACGGGATAAGGGAGCCATTCCACACTGAAAGTATCTTATTGTACTAAGCAATGTGGAATGACACGGTCAATTGAAGGATGGTTTAATGGCTCAGGATCAGA
>JAMCUV010000039.1 GCA_023379345.1 Thermoplasmatota archaeon | reverse complement strand
CCAATGACCTCATCATTGTCATTGGCGGGGATATTACACTGTATCCATACACACCTTCTCCACTGCTTCAGGGGAAACACATAATATGCATAGGCACTGACATATCCGGGAAAATCGGGACAGGTTATGTTATGAATCCAAAACTTTTCCTGAAGGAGGCGACAAGATCCGTCAAGAAGAAGGGAAATTTTTCCAGGAGTGTGGACTATACAGCAAAGACCGCGGTGACACTTGCCAGAAAGAAAATGGAACCCCTGTACGTAATGTCCATGATAAAGCGCACATTCCCGGACCACGTCATAGTTGACGAATCCATATCTGCTTCACAGATATTGAGGAACGTTGTTGGCTACAGGCCCCAATCCTATTTCACTGCCAAGACCGGCCAGCTGGGTTGGGCCCTTCCTGCAGCAGCTGGCATCGCAACATCAAGGGATAAGGTTCTTGCGGTTGTTGGAGACGGGGCATTCATGTACACGCTGCAGACACTGTGGACAATACGCAAATATGATCTCCCTGTGAAGGTCATAATCCTGAACAACGGTGGGTACATGATACTGAGAAGCTTCGCGGAAAGCTATTATGCAGACATGAAGGACAGGGATTTCCTGCAGCCCAGGATGGATATTCCCAGCATAGTTGCGGCATTCGGCATACCCGCCCGTGTGGCTGATTCCGCACTGGAAAGCCTGCAGTGGCTCAGGGAAGACAATGAGCCAAAGGTCCTGATGATCAACACCAGTGAGGAAATACCCAGAATGTTCATCTGACGGGCAAAAGTCCGCCAGACAATTTCATTTTATCTCCTGATGACAGTCCATCATGGCATTATTCATCTGAAATGATGAGCCCATATGCAACCCTGTCAAAGTCGCTCTCATGTTCGTTCAGGAACAGGTGCCTTGTCTGTGTGTATTCAAGGATGCCTTCCAGACCCAGCTCACGGCCTATTCCACTCTTCTTGAATCCTCCCCGGGGCGCAGCAGCGGAAAGCAGGTGGTAATCATTTATCCAGACTGTTCCAGCTTCTATCTGGGACCCTATTTCCTTTGCAGCCTTCATATCCCTGGTCCAGAGTCCCGATGCGAGGCCGTACTTGCTGGAGTTGGCTATCCTTACGGCTTCATCTGTGTGGGTGAATTCTGTCACAGTCAGTACAGGGCCAAAAATCTCCTCCCTGGCAACAGTCATTGCTTCCGTCACGTTGTCAAGTATGGTTGGAGGGAAGAACAGCCCGTTATCCGGAACCTGGTGCCCCAGATTCCTCTGGAATACAACAGTAGCTCCCTGGGCTGATCCATCGTCCACAAGATCGGTGATCTTCCTGAGCTGATCCGGGGTTGTTATGGCACTGATCTCAGTTTCCATGTCAAGTGGATTTCCTGCCTTCATGCCCTGAAGATGCTTCTCCATACTCTTAAGAAGCCTGTCCTTCACGCTGCGGTGTACCAGGAGCCTGCTTCCTGATTCGCAGAGCTGCCCAGAGTTCAGAAATATTCCGAAGAGTATTCCCTTCGCCGCATGTTCCAGGTCCGCATCCGGCAGCACTATGTTCGGGGATTTTCCCCCAAGTTCCAGTGTGACCTTCTTCAGGTTTTCCGCGGCCATGCCCATTATCTTTTTGCCTGTCTGTGTTGAACCCGTAAAACTTATCATGGACACACGGTCATCGGTACAGATAGTGTTGCCAACTTCGGTTCCTGTGCCCGCAACAATATTTATGACGCCAGGAGGAAAACCGGCCTCCTTTATGTCTCTGGCAAGCATCAGTGCAGTTACGGGAGTGTGGTGGGAGGGCTTCAGAACGATTGTGTTTCCTGCAAGAATGGCAGGGGCAATCTTCCATACTGCCATGAGGAAGGGCACATTCCATGGGGCAATGGCTCCAACAACCCCCATGGGGGCATTCTGCACAATACCGGTTGTGTCAGGGTACTCCGGATGACTGATCTCCCTTGAAAACTTGAATTCCTGAGTGCTGGAAAAGTACTCAATATGCGATATGCCAAGCGGGATATCCATGAGGGTGCTCTGCCTTATTGTCTTGCCAGTGTTGGCAGATTCCATCCTGGCATATTCATAGCTCTTATCCTGCACCAGTGCAGCAAGCTTTGCAAGCAGCTTCTGTCTCTCCCCTATGGATGTCTTCACCCAGGTCTTATGGAACGCGGAATCGGCAGCATCTATGGCCTCAATGGCAGACTTCTTGCTCCCCAGTACAACAGTTGCCACTTCGGACCCATCTGCAGGGCTCACAAGCTTTGTCTTCTTTCCATCTTCAACAAAATCCCCGTTCACGTAGTTTCCCATGATGTCAGTCAATTCACAACAACCCCTGTGTGATTAGCAATTTTAAGGTATTAATTTTTACTCGCCCAATATACGGAATTTTATTATGCACTTCTCCCGGGGGAGATACTGCCCTGTCCCGTTGCATATTCACGGGTATGACATACTGATCTTCAAAACTTTAAAATATACGGAATAGCATAAGTTTAAGTTGGGAAAAATCGCATCGGATCATGCGGATCCCCGCCGGTGGGGCATACTGATGGGGTTCACACTCATATCAATGTCATCTCAGATTGTCTGGCTCAATTTTGCCGGCATTGTGAGCCCACAGACGCAGGATATATTCCATGTGGGTCTGGGGCAGATCAGCCTCATATCTGCGGTGTGGCCCCTTGTTTTCATTCCTCTTTCCATGCCGGCAGGCCTGCTGGTTGACAGGTGGGGTTTCAGGAAGACCGTCATTCTTGGCGGAGGCATAATCATGGTTTTTTCCTGGCTCAGGATCATTTCTGGCACGGACTTCACCTCCCTCTTCGTGTTCGAGAGTCTTGCAGCCATAGGGCAGCCATTCATATTCAACAGCATTTCCAAGCTTTCAGGAGACTGGTTTCCTCCCGGGGAGCAGACGGTTGCCAATGGAATCGGCACCATGGGGCAGATCGTTGGAATGATGATCGCCCTTGTCATCGTTCCAGTAATGGTTCCCAATGCTATATACGGGGAACTGAGGAACAATTTTCTCGTGGTATCTGCCATTGCCACAGTATCCTTTGTGGTATTCCTGGCATTCGCCAGGGACAGACCTGCTGCATCGGTTGAAACGCAGACCCATGCGGAAGGAATTTTAAGCCAGATGAAGACCCTCATCAGCCTCAGGAACATCGTGATCCTGATGGTTCTGTTCTTCATTGGGGTTGGAATATTCAGCGGATTTGTCCAGTGGATAGAAGCTATCCTGTTCAGCAGAGGCATCCCCTCACTTTACGGAGGCCTAACTGGCGCTGCCATGCTCATCAGCGGCATAATTGGAATGGTGGTTGTTTCTGTGCTGGCAGACAGGTACAAACGCCTGAAATTGATACTGGTAATCAACACCCTTATTGCCGGAGTGTTCCTTCTGCTTTTCAGCTTCCGTGTTGACCTTACCTATTATATTGCCGTATCAGTGGTCATAGGATTCTTCCTTCTATCCCTTGCACCTGTTGGGCTCCAGCTATCACTTGAGACTGCCGGCGAGGAGCGTGCCGGGACCGCTGCCGGAATGGTCTGGCTGACTTCGCAGGTAGGTGCCCTTTTCTTCATTCTCCTTCTGCCAGCCCTTGAGGGTGCACAGGCAGCAAGCAATTTTATGCCCGGAAACCTTTGGTTCCTTGCAGTCATATCCATGGCTGTGCTGGCGCTGGCCGGATTTGGCCTGTGCTTTGCCATAGGTGAGAAGAAATATGCAGAATCATTTGGGGAAACAATTGAACCAGAATCAGAAGAAGGGGAAGACTGATCCGTGGCTGCTCATGATGGACCTTGACGGGACGGTCTGGGATCACCTTGACATATCAAGCGTAAGACCTCCGTACCACACCGCTGGCCCCGGAAAGATTCAGAACCAGGATGGCACTGTCATTGCGGTATTCCCGGAGGCTCTTGAATTCATCAGGTGGTGCCGCTCCAATGGTGCAATAACATGCACACTGAGCTGGAATCATCGGGATTATGTTATGGAAGCCCTTGAAAAACTTGGAATAATGGAACTCTTCGACTATCACGAGACAGAATTCTCCCCGGCCAAGGACCAGAGGATTCTTCACCTCCTTGACGTGCTTCGGCAGAAGGGAACAACACTGACACCGGAAAGGATTGTATACGTTGACGACAGGGACATTCACATGGATGACATACGGCGGAATGTTGGGAATATTCTTTTCCTGCATATATGGAAGGAAGTCAGGAACTATGAGGAAGCACGGGAAATCATCAGAAACAGGATTATTGGGGAGTGAATTTGAGCTCCCTGCTGTTCATCTCCCGCATTGATGAACTGTTGTTTTTATAATAGCTTACGAATTGCGTGAATAACTTGTCATAGTTCCGGGTATTACGGGCTTCAGGTTCGAATGCCCTTGTTTTCTCCCTGAGTACCCTGAGGTCAGTTATCTTCATGATTCCAGAACCCACAGCGGAGAGCAACGCAACGCCCTTCACTGTGGAATACCTTGGATTGTCCACAACAAGGATCCGCCTGTCCAGAACATCGGCATAAATCTGGGACCAGGTGCTGGAGATAACACCGCCTCCGGCCATAAGGATCTGACCGGATTTCTTCCCAATGAATTTCTCCACTATGCCAAGGAGCCAGCGGGAATTCATGGCAACACCCTCCATTACCGACCTTATCATGTCAGATCTGGTGTTGTTCAGTCCCATATTGAAGAAGCCTCCCCTGAGAAATGGATTCTCCACTGGCGCCCGCTCGCCGAAAAGCCATGGAAGGAAAACAAGGCCGTTTGAACATGCCGGGGATGCCCTGCACTCCATGTCGATTATGTCATACTTATCATTCCCCTCAATGGACAGCAGTTTCGACACGTATTCAAGGCAGTTGCAGGCATTCTCCTGCTCGGCCGCTATGAAATATTTTCCCGGAATTGCCGAAGGCAGTGAAGCGATATTATGGAAGATGTCAGTTTTCTTGTAAGGTACATGGGCGGTGACCCATGACGATGTTCCGAGATAAATGTGCACATCATTGTCATCCACCGCCCCGACGCCTATAAGCGAACACTGGGTGTCACCGCAGCCCGCTATGACGCTCGCATTGCTGGATATGCCTGTGGTGCTGGAGACGCCTTCCCTGACCTTACCGGCAACTGATACAGGGGATACCAGATCGGGAAGCTTTGCCGCATCCAGAGAATTCATCCTGATAAGATGCTGGCTGTAGGCTACATGTGAAGAATCCCTGTTATCGGTGGACCACAGGAGTGCAACATTATCCCATGAAGCAACAATCTTTCCCGTGAGCCTCGACACTATGAAGTCCTTGGGTTCCAGGAATTTGTATGCTTTTTCATAGATCTCAGGCATGAATCGTTTCATATACAGGATATGGGCCAGTGAATCCTTTCCAGAATGTGCCGGAGCGCCACCGGTAATATGCAGCCACCTGACCAGTTTATCCACGCGGTATCCTGATATGGAAGGGAAACCTCCTGATATTTCCCTTATTATCTCCTCACCTCTGGTATCCATCCAGACGATGGCAGGTGCAATGGGATCTCCATTCATGTCCACTGCAACCGTGCCTGACCACTGGCCTGTTACACCGATGGATGATATCTTGCCTGTACCGGCGGATCTGACAACCTCCCTCATTCCCGTCACCACTGCGTTCCACCAGTCCTCCGGGTTCTGCTCAGCCCTCCCGTCACCGGATACCGATAGAGGGTAGGAGTTGACGCTCATGGCAATGATGTTACCCGACGAATCCACAAGTGCAACCTTGCAGGACGATGTACCCAGATCTATTCCCAGGAAAATGTCTCCTGATTCTGCATTCATATGGGGAATCACTGGCTGTACAGCCACTCCACGATATTCTTCAGGAAGAATCTCACCTGTTCCTCAGGAAGGGCCGATGCCATGCCATATACTGGAGCCATTCCTGCCTCAGTTTTTCCTCCCTTGGCAGCTTCATCAACGGATGCCTTCAGATCTTCAAGGAACTTCTCCTTCACTCCGGGATACGTCTGCCTCATGGTCAGGGCTATATGGAAGGCTGGCGGGTTTGCAAGGCCACTGAGCATCCAGCCTTTCTTTCCCATCATGTCCATTATCCTGTACGCACCTGCATTCTCCGAGGCCATGGCAATTACCCACAGGGGATCACCCAGTATCCTTATTCCGGGTATATTGTGGATCCCATTCTTGATGAATTTTCCAGTCTCGAGAATTTTCCTGGCTGATTCTTCATAGCCTTTGCGGCCCATTAACATCATCACAGCCCATGCGGCCACAATGGGATAACCCGGCCTGCTTCCGGCCATGGTAGGAGTGAAATAGATTCCTCCCTGCCATGTTCCATTTGCATAGATCTGCTGCTGGAACAGATCGCTGTTTCTGTACAGAAGCACGGAAGTCCCCTTTGGCCCAAAGCCATATTTGTGTGTGTCCATGGATATTGATGTGACGCCGGGCAGAGAGAAGTCAAACCTGCCAGTGTGGTATCCCAGTTTCTCAGCCCATGGAATTATGAAACCGCCAAGGCATGCGTCCACATGCATTCCGATATTTTGATCGGCAGCAATTTCTGACAGTTCCTTTATGGGGTCCATGACGCCATAGGGAAAGGATGGTGCTGATCCAACGATTGCAACAGTATTTGGTGTTATTGCATTTTTGACTTTCTCCACATCCACACGGAAGCTGTCATCAAGGTCCACAAATACAGACTTCATGCAAAAATAGTCACATGCCTTCAGGAAGGCTGCGTGGGCAGAAGTTGGGAGAATTATCTCAGGATTGGAAATTCCTTTGGCAGACCGGTAATAGTCACGGTACGTCTTCATGGCAAGCAGTATGCTCTCAGTACCTCCTGAAGTAACTGATCCACGGACCGCTTCATTTCCATTCATTATGCCTGAAGACATGGCAACAATCTCATTCTCCATTTTTGTCAGGCTCGGCCATATATCAGGATGAAGGGGGTTTGACTGTGAATAGATGTGGTATACTTTCTCCAGGAATTCCAGGAGATCGTCTCCGCCGTGATAAACTGCACCGGATACCTTACCCAGCTTCCAGGGCTGGTTCTCACTTTCCGCGTATTGACTTAAATGGTTCAGAATGTCATCCTTCCCCATGCCATTCTCAGGCATATTTGAAATTCTTTTCCTGGGATCGTCGTAGGGCTTCAGTCGTTTCCTGAGGTCTTCCATCATGCTTGTTACGTCCAGGTCATCCATGTAAAAAGTTACGCACTTAACACCTTAAATTTTTGTGGAGTGCTAAGGAAAAGTGCTGTGAAGTAAGAATCTCAATGAGTGATTATATATGACGACATGCATTTATCCAACTGATATGACAGAATATACGCTGTCAAATGGCTCCATTCTAAAAAATGGCGAGA
>JAMCUV010000038.1 GCA_023379345.1 Thermoplasmatota archaeon | reverse complement strand
AGCTTTATCCTCCTGTTTGTCCGAATAAGCTCTATCCTGGTTGGCTTAATATCAAGCTGCGACATCAGTCCTCCTTATTCCACTTCCCGTATCTGTCTATGAAGTCTTTCTTTACCCTTTTCATGTCGGATTCCGGAAGCTCAGAAAGCAGGTCCCAGCCAATGCCCAGTGTATCCTCAATGGATCTGTCGTCGTAGAATCCCTGGTTCACATATCTCTTTTCGAACTCATCGGCAAATTTCAGGTATTTCCTGTCATTGGGGCCCAGCGCCTCCTCTCCAACTATGGCGCTCAGGGATCTCAGATCCTTCCCGTTTGCGTATGCAGCATATATCTGATCTGCCACACCGCGGTGATCCTCCCTTGTCCTCCCCTTGCCTATGCCCTGGTTCATGAGCCTTGAAAGTGACGGCAGGACATCCACTGGAGGATATATTCCCTTTCTCTGGAGGTCCCTGCTCAGAACAATCTGACCTTCTGTGATGTATCCCGTAAGGTCTGGAATGGGGTTTGTTATATCATCACCTGGCATTGTCAGTATGGGAATCTGTGTTATTGATCCGTTCTTGCCCCTTATCTTCCCAGCCCTCTCATAAATTGTGCTCAGGTCTGTGTACATATATCCTGGGAAACCACGCCTTCCCGGAACCTCTTCTCTTGCAGATGATATTTCACGGAGGGCCTCACAGTAATTTGTCATGTCTGAGAGGATGACCAGTATGTGCATCTCCCTCTCATAGGCGAGATACTCCGCAGTTGTGAGGGCCACCTTTGGCAGTATTATCCTTTCCATGCTTGGATCCGATGAAAGATTGAGGAAGAGCACCGATCTTGAAATTGCCCCTGTTTTTGTGAATTCGCTCACGAAGTAGTTCGCCTCCTCGCTGGTTATACCCATTGCACCGAATATGACAGCGAAATCCTCGCTGCTGCCCAGCACCTTTGCCTGGCGTGCGATCTGTGCTGCAAGGCGGTTGTGGGAGAGACCTGCTGATGAGAATATGGGAAGTTTCTGTCCCCTGACCAGAGTATTCATACCGTCTATGGTTGAAATGCCGGTTTCTATGAACTCTGAAGGCTCCTCCCTGGAGTATGGATTCATGGCATTTCCAACCACTTCCACCCTTTCCTTGCTCACTATCGGAGGAAGGCCGTCGATGGGTTCACCAAGCCCGTTGAATATACGGCCGAGCATTTCGTCTGAGACGGAAACTTTGGCTGTGCTGCCGAGAAACTTCACCCTGGTGTTGCTTACATCCATTCCTGAGGTTGCACCGAACACCTGAACAACGGCCAGTCCTCTCCCGGTGTCCAGGACCTGCCCTGATCTCTTCTCCCCGTTTCCCAGGGTTATTTCAACCAGCTCATTGTATGCCGCGTTCTCCACCTTTTCTACAAAAACAAGCGGACCTGCAATCTGCGATACTGTTTTATAGCTAACCTGTGGCATTTTCAAGCCTCCATCAAACTTTCAATCTGTCCGGTGATCTCAGACAGCACATTCTCCAGGTATGCCGGGAATTCCTCTTCCCGTACCTCCTTCATCCTTGAAATCATGTCACGTGCCCTGACACTCTGCACCTGCACCATGGAAAGCCCCTTCTCAAGAGCCCTGGACTGCTCCTTTCCAAGTGCAAGGATGGCCTTCAGCATGCCGTACTGCTTCTTTATGGAACAGTACTGGTCAACCTCATCGAATGCACTCTGCTGCAGGAAATCCTCCCTGAGCATTCTTGCAATGTCCAGGATGTTTTTCTCCCGCTCCGGAAGAGCGTCGAACCCAACCAGCTGAACCACTTCCTGCAATTCCGCTTCCTTCTGGAGTATGCCCATGGCCTCGTCATACATGTCACCCCAGTCCTTTGCGACGTTTTCATCGAACCATTTCCTCAGCTCGGGCTCATACAGGGAATAACTGTTGAGCCAGTTTATGGAAGGGAAATGCCGCCTGGATGCCAGTGATGAATCAAGTGCCCAGAAAACCCTTGTTACCCTGAGGGTATTCTGGGAGACAGGCTCCGATATATCTCCGCCTGGTGGTGACACTGCACCCACAATTGTTATTGAACCTATCCTGTCATCATCCGATGTGACCACGGCGTTTCCGGACCTTTCATAGAACTCCGAAAGCCTTCTTCCAAGATATGCAGGGTATCCCTCTTCACCGGGCATTTCCTCAAGCCTGCCCGATATCTCACGGAGGGCTTCTGCCCATCTGGAGGTACTGTCTGCCATGAGTGCAACGCCGTACCCCATATCCCTGTAATATTCAGCGATTGTTATGCCGGTATATATGCTGGCCTCCCTGGCCGCCACAGGCATGTTTGATGTGTTGGCTATTAGCACTGTCCTTTCCATGAGCGGTTTTCCGGACTTCGGATCAGTAAGCTCAGGGAATGTTGTGAGAATTTCTGTCATCTCGTTTCCCCTCTCACCGCATCCCACGTATACCACTATGTCGCTGTCTGCCCACTTTGATAGTTGATGCTGTACAACTGTCTTTCCGCTTCCGAACGGGCCCGGGACAGCAACAGTGCCGCCCTTTGCAACCGGGAAGAATGTGTCAATAACTCTCTGGCCTGTAATGAGCGGGATTTCAGGAGCCAGCTTCCTTATGACCTTCCTTGCAACCCTCA
>JAMCUV010000037.1 GCA_023379345.1 Thermoplasmatota archaeon | reverse complement strand
AACCCACCATCTGGGCCGATAAGCCTGAAATAAAGGAAGCCTCTGGAGCATCAAACCAGATTACACCCACAGAGGCAAGACTCAGGGACCTCAACTACATGGCGCCAATAACCCTCAGGGTAAGAGTTGTTGAGGACGGTGTTGAGAGGGAACCAGAGAACATCAAAATTGGCGATATTCCCGTTATGGTCAGGTCAAGGGTTTGTACGCTTACAGGAAACAACCTTGATCAGTACATAGAGAAAAACAACGGTCCGGTTGAGGCCACAAGACGTGAAAAACTTCAGTATGTAGGTGAGGACCCGGATGATTCCGGAGGTTACTTTATCATCGGTGGCTCAGAGAGGGTAATAGTTTCCCTTGAAGATCTGGCCCCAAACAAAATACTGGTGGAATACGAGGACAAGTACGAGGCAAAAGTCGAAGTGGCAAAGGTATTCTCCCAGAAATCAGGCTTCAGGGCATTGACCTCCATGGAGAGGGGCAATGACGGCATTATCAGCGTTTCCATTCCTAGCGTTGCTGGAGCCATACCCCTTGTGATTCTGATGAAGGCACTGGGCATGGAGAAGGATGTTGACGTCCACAATGCAATAGCCTCTGCACAGGCAATGGAACCAATAATTTATGCAAATCTTGAGGAGGCAAGAAACCCCAAGATTTTCCCACCAAATGGAGTGAACAACAACGAGGACGCCATAGCATACCTGGAAAAGAGGTTTGCAGCCGGCCAGGCAAAGGAATTCAGGGAAAAGAAAGTATCCCAGATGCTTGACAGATCTCTTCTTCCTCACCTTGGCGATTCCGCCGAAGACAGGGTGAAGAAAGCCATCTATCTTGGGAGAATGGCAAGATCTCTCCTTGAGCTGCACCTGGGCATAAGAAAGGAGGACGACAAGGACCATCTTGCAAACAAGAGAGTGAAGCTTGCAGGCGATCTTCTGGATGAACTTTTCAGGAATGCATTCCAGGCTGTTATGAAGGACCTGAAGTACCAGCTTGAGAGAACATACAACAGGAAGAAAGGAATTCGCCTGAAACCTGCTGTAAGGCAGGACCTTATGACACAGAAGATACTCCACGCAATGGCCACAGGAAACTGGATTGGCGGAAGGACCGGAGTGTCACAGCTGCTGGACAGGGTTTCAAATGTCAGCACAATAAGCCATATGAGAAGGATAATTTCTCCTCTCACAAGGTCACAACCACACTTCGAGGCCAGGGACCTTCACCCCACGCAGTGGGGCAGGATATGTCCAAACGAGACACCCGAGGGTCAGAACTGTGGCTTGGTTAAGAATGCCGCACTGATCATCAACGTGACTGAGGGTATTGACCCGACAATTGTAATGGAAACGCTCAGGGGAATGGAGGTCCAGGATGTGGAAGGCGAAAATCCCGATGCCGGCAGGGTTTACCTGAATGGCGACCTGATTGGATACCACATGAACCCGGAAGAACTCACCCAGAAGATCAGGGATGAGAGAAGAAGAGGCAAACTCTCCAATGAGGTTAACGTTAGATACGACGGATCAACCAGGGAAGTCATCATTAACTGCGACCGCGGAAGAATAAGGCGCCCTCTTCTTGTTCTGAAGAACGGCAACACAGTGATCAACACCGATATGCTCAACAAGCTAAATGATGGAGAATTTGCAATCGAGGATCTTGTCAGGCGTGGCGCGCTTGAGTTCGTGGATGCGGAAGAGGAGGAGAATCTGTACATAGCAGTCTATGCATATGATTTCCCGGAAAGATGCCCCCGCTGCAATGCATACCTTTACAGGAGCAAGCTCACGTGGGTTAATCCTGGGGAAGGTTCAGAAGCGGATTCCCCTGTAATATTGAGATGCGATCAGTGCGGAAACACCTTTGAATCCCATAAAATCCTTACAGAGGACCACACGCACCTGGAAGTTGACCCATCACTGATTCTTGGTGTTACTGCTTCCGTTACTCCTTATCCGGAACATAATTCATCTCCCAGGATAACGATGGCTGCAGCCATGACCAAACAATCCATCGGGCTTGCCTCAACAAACTTCAGAATAAGGACGGACACAAGGGGCCATGTGCTGCACTACCCGCAGATTCCACTGGTGAAAACAAAGATAATGGATTTCATAAAATATGACAAGAGGCCTGCCGGACAGAACTTTGTGGTAGCAATCATGTCATATCAGGGATACAACATCCAGGACGCACTTGTATTCAACAAGGCTGCCGTGGAAAGAGGACTTGGCAGGAGCACATTCTTCAGGACATACAGCGCAGAGGAGCGCCGTTATCCGGGAGGCCAGGAAGACAAGTTCGAAATTCCGACCCATGATGTCCTTGGCGCAAGAGCTGAGGAGTTTTACCGGAACCTGGATGAGAACGGCATAATATATCCTGAATCCTATGTCGAGGGTTCAGAGGTGCTTGTAGGCAAGACATCCCCGCCAAGATTCCTGGAAGAGGGTGGAGACAAATTGGGTCCTCAGAGACGCAGGGAATCTTCCATAACCATGAGGCCAAATGAGAAAGGCTTCGTGGACAATGTCATCCTTACGGTTTCAGAAAGCAACAGCAGGGTCGTGAAAATCAGGGTCAGGAGCGAAAGGATACCTGAACTCGGCGACAAGTTCGCATCCAGGCACGGGCAGAAAGGTGTCATCGGTGCAGTCATTCCACAGGAGGACATGCCATTTACAGAAGACGGCATAATCCCTGACCTCATAATAAATCCTCATGCCATTCCCTCAAGAATGACAGTGGGGCATATCCTTGAAATGATTGGGGGAAAAATAGCCTCAATGAAGGGAGAGATAATCGATGGTACAATATTCAGCGGAGAGCCTGAAAGGAGCCTGAGAGACGGCCTCATAAAATACGGGTTCAGGCAGTCTTCCAGCGAGGTTATGTACGATGGGATAACGGGGCGCAAGTTTGACGCTGAAATCTTTACCGGAGTTATCTACTACCAGAAACTGCATCACATGGTGGCGGGGAAGTTCCATGCCAGGTCAAGGGGACCTGTGCAGATACTCACCAGGCAACCAACCGAAGGGCGTTCCAGACAGGGAGGTCTGAGGTTCGGCGAAATGGAGAGGGATACACTCATAGCACATGGCGCGGCAATGGTCATAAAGGACAGGCTTCTGGACCAGAGCGATGGAACCATTCTCTATGTGTGTGGAAATCCAAAATGCGGCCATATTGCAATACTTGACAGGAAGAAGGGAATACCGCGCTGTCCAGTCTGTGGAAATACAGGAAATATACATCCGGTTGAAACAAGCTATGCCTTCAAGCTGATGAGGGATGAACTGAGCTCAATGGGTGTAATGATGAGATTAATATTGGGTGATTTGAAATGACCGGTGGAATATCAAAGAGAATTTACAAGATCCAGTTTGCGCTCCTCTC
>JAMCUV010000036.1 GCA_023379345.1 Thermoplasmatota archaeon | reverse complement strand
AAGACCCCGAGGCAAATGGGCTCAGATGAATTCCCTTGAATATTGCAGGTAATGATATGAGGGTGATGGTGCCGTTAATGGTGGCCATCAGGACACCCATTGTGGTGTTGGAAAGCGCAACCCACTTGTATTTTACCATATTCTGTGAAATTACCTTAAGATATAAATCCTTTATCTATAAACTATACAGACATAATTCAATGACGGAACGTAAAATATCTGCATTCCAGTAAGTATTATCTGACAATATTGATCCAATAAAGCCTCTGTCAGAACTGTTTTGTCCTTAAAATGTTGATAAATTCGATCCCTAGACGCCCTGCCATTTCCCCGTCAATATCATCCCTGTCGCCCACCATGACAGAATGCTCCAGATCTATTGGAAAATCATGCATTGCCTTTTCTACAAGCCCCGTTCCCGGCTTCCTGCATTTGCATCCCTCGTCTGGCCTGTGCGGGCAGTAGTAAATGGCATCTATCCTGACACCCATGTGTGCCAGGCGCTTGACAAGGGCAGTGTTGAACCTCCCAAGATCTTCTTCAGTGAAATAACCGCGATTCACGCCGGACTGGTTGGTTATGATGATTATAAGGAACCCTTTCTGCTGGTATTGCTTCATTAGCCTGACCGAATCCATGAAAACATGAAGCTGTGCTGGATCATGACAATAAGGGCAGTCCCTGTTTATTGTACCATCACGGTCTATGAACAGGGCAGGCCTTGGGACACCAGTAACCGTCAGTGAGTAACACCTATGCGATCCAGTTTGTGCTTCACAGTGTTATCCTTATCTGTCCTGTGATCTATCTTTATTATGGTCTCAACGCGTTTGAAACCGGATTTCAGTATTTCAGTTTCAGCAGTCTTTATGGCGTTGAATATCTCATCAATGGTGGCGGCTTCCAGGACCGTTGCCATGCTGTTTGGATAACAGTGCACTCCAGACTTTTCCATGACCTCAACGGCCCTGCGGATTGTATCGCCAGCTGATTCTCCCTTCCCTACCGGATAGAATGTGACATCGGCAATTATCATGAACATAGAATTGCTTTTCCAGATAAAGCCTCTTTGATTCTATTTTCTCCTACCTTCGCATTTATCACAGTATTTCCTGCCTTTATCCACTGAAACACCACAGGACCTGCAGATATACCAGGATCGTTTACGCCTCATCGAAATGCCAGTTACCACAATTCCAGCTGCCGTGGCAAGAAAAGCGTAGAAAACAATGCGACTGGCCATTCTGTCCAGAAGAGTAGCAAGCGAGAAACTGTGGAAAAACATGAGACTGACTGTTGCATTGGAATCTGTCAGGTTAACTATGCCCGATGAATCTTTGACTTCCATGCCCCTTGGCGCACTAACCTCATAGTTGTAGACACCGGGCGCCAGGCTCACATTCAACATTGAATCTGTGGTTGAATAATTCCTTCCTGCAAGTAGCACCGACCATTGCTGCCCAGGCTGGGCAACTATCTCAACAAATGTCACGGTTTGTGTTATTTCAGAAAAGCTGATATCAACGAACTCGGCGTGATTGGCTTCATAGTATATGGCCTCGCTGCTGATTCTGTACCCAGCAGGCGGCATAAATGTGGGCGTAAGGTTCAGCGAAGTGTTGAATTCCAGCGATGATGAATTAGAAATGAAATATCTTCCACCATAGTCCGTTATCCATGTGGTGCCAGGCACATATCCCGTCACTGCCACAGATACCATGATGGAACTGTTTGCCTGATATTCATGATCAACGGGAAAGGATTTCACAGACAGGCCTGAAAGGGCATACATTTGTGCCGATACAAATATCGCCTCAACCTGTGCTGGATTCTGGCCGTTTCTGACATGATATCTCAGGGACAGGTTTGCCGGCTGCAGGCCGGAGATTGGTATACTCCATACATTACTTCTGGTGCCGTTTTCATCCACTGCAGAAATATCCACTGTTCCATTGAATGATTGAGGCTCTCTGGAGTAAGCACTGTATGTAATGTTTACCGTCAGGTTTCCACTGTAAAGCATTGCCCCGGTGACCTTCAGGGTCACAACGGGCGCAGGAACGCTTACATTTATTGCGGCAGCTCCTCTAGGAAGATCTGGAAAGGGTTCCATTGAGATTGTGGTTCCATTTGTTCCCCACTTCAGTTCATATTCACCAATGTATTCATAGGAGGAGTTCACCTGAATTCCTGACATGGCAATGAATCTGTGACTGGACAGAATCCTGTACTGTGTCATATTCATCCCCCCGCTATTGAGCATTGAATTTGGCAAAGGAGCCACCGGTGAGATGGAGTACCGGAAGTTACTGACCATTGCACCCTCATACTCGGGCAGAATTTTTGCCAGCCTGTACATGTACACTATGGAATTCTTCAGCTGGAAAGGCGATGCATCGTAGTTACTATTCCCTGAGACTGATGAATCTGTCCAGATTATTGTAGATTTCACTGCATAGATATGATTAGCCATGAAGTCAGGAATGCCACTGCCTGTAGTGTTGTTCTTGAAATTGATGGCCAGTGATGAGTTCACAATATCCGCTGTGCTGTTGTTTAGCATCAGATCATATGCGCTGTATCCTTCTGCATGAACCGTGTCATTGGATTCCAGGGTAAGAGTTACGTTGATTATTCCAACAGGGTATGGAGAATCTTCTTGAAGCACAAGGCTGAAGTTCGATGTGTTTCCAAACCACGAGGCCGTATGGACAAACATGCTGCCATGGATAGATTCAGACAATTCAGAATTGCTTCCAATACTGAATGGCAGCACAAATTTCTGCATTACGCTCCCGTTCACTTCCAGTAGAAGGTAATCAGTGGATTCGTTGCTTAGGCCTGTATATGTTACATTCAGATCAATGCCGTTCGCCAGGACATCGCCGGCATATGGGCTTACAGGATACTTCATGGGTATTGTCCCATTTGCTGAAAATTCCTGGTAATTTGCCTGATTAACGAACATATGGGCATCAGGAAATTGGTATGGGCCGGATTGATGCATCAGGCCTGAAACAGAACTGTTTATGATGTTTATATCTGAACCTGAAAAAATTTCCCCAAGGTATTTAGAGGCCAGCGGATCTGATTCATTCACACATGGGCATTGAATGGTTGAATTATCAATATTTATATCTGATCTGCTCGCATTCAGCATCCCCGGGAATTTCAGCGCTGAATTGATCGCCTGCATGGACGAGCCGGCGTGAAGGGTTATATTGATTCCTCTTACAGAGTTGTAGGTGGCGTTGAAAATGCCAAGTGTTGAGTTCAGTAGTTCAAATCTGCCGTAAACCTCTATGTTGATGAACAATAAGGATAGGGAATTTGCATACACAAGATCATTGTTGAATACATATGTAGTATTGGCAGGGACTGACAGGTTTGAACTCAGGTAGTAAATGTTACCCGGTGACGCCGTACTGTTATCAGGGATTGCCTGGCTATTCATGAAAAATGTTTGGGGGCCAATGATTCCCAAACCAGTATCCTGCAAACTGCTGGATTGAATCGGAATAACTGAAATGATCAGAATGAATATTATGATAAGATCTGCAACACCTGACTTTACAATGGCCATGTGTCGCTCCAGAAAGATGCAGCGGATAAATAATTAATGACGGAAAAAACGCCTCAGTGCGTATATTGTTTTGAATTAATGTTTACAATTATTTTAGCGTAGAGGGCACTGAGCCGGTCACCGGGATGAATTGCCAGTGAAAGATAGGCAATCAGGGAAGGTGAATGAAACAATGAACAGGATTATTGAATCTGAAGAGTAATGCCCTTAATGGCGGAAATTGGAACATAAAATCTTAGCCGTATCACTGATGGGCATCATTCCTGCCAAATTCATAATTGCTCATATCTGGTCCCTCAGGAAGTAGGCCAGGGATGCTTTCATGTCCCGGAACATCTTGCTGTGCTCAGTAAGAAACTCAATATGAGTTCTATCGATCTGCAGGAAAACACGATCCTCCATTTCAGGTATCTTGAGATACTCCCTGAGAATGAGTGATTCCAGGACAGATTCCATCACCACCACCAGATTGTTGCGGTTGTATGTCACAGGTTTTATGCTGGAGAGCCTTGAAGCCATGTAAGCCATAAACATTAGAAACCTGCCGCCTGTGCCTTCCAGGCTTTTCCTTATTCGTGACAGATCGAGTATCTCCCGCAGGGAGAGATTGCATGCAATGATGAGGTCCCTGATCATGGCCAGATTCTGGCCATCAGGACCCCCGGAAGATTGCGAGGAATATCTCATGCCAAGAATTTCCTTTATTGTTATGTTGTCTTTCCACATCAGGTTGGTAGGGCAGGCCAGGATGCCGAAATTCACAGCCAGCCTTGAGAAGAGGTCAACGTCTTCCCCATTTGAGAGGTGGCGCCATCCCCCAACCTCATTAATCAGGTCCCTGTGAACCAGTGAAAGCTCCGAGAAGTAAAGCCGTTTCAGGCTGAACTCAAGAAATGAGTGAAGAATGTCCGCGTATTCCACCGGATAAACAAGGTTGCTGTGAAACGGAACAATGAATTTCCCGGTGCTTGATCTGAATGCGGTGTCCTTGCCTTTCCCGTAGGATTCACGATCGATCCTTATCACCATGAGGTTGTGGAACTCCTTCCTCATGGATCGCAGGATTGTGTCTGAAACGCCGTGCTGACGTGGACATGCCATGATGATCTCATATTCACGTCCAAGCTCATCTCCTATGAGATTGATGCTCTCAAGAGACTTCACAGTCCGGTTGGTCACTTCCATTGTGGTTGTTATGAAACTGATGCCGGAGAATGCCTCCTGAGTGCCTTCCCTGCTGTTTCTCTTCTGAAGCAGTGTCTGCACGGCATCATCCATACATGGATAAAGCAGAATTATGATATAATCATGACTGAAACCGGCAGATTGGATTCTTGTCAGAACCTCAGTCTCATCAGTTTTATGCCCGGATAAAGTGTCTCCCTGATGATCTCGTCCATGCTTTTCCCCTGTTCCATGGCCAGTTTGCAAGCCTCAACTGTTTTCTCATGATCAATTTCAACAGTTCCACCCTCCTTCAGGTACACGATCAAGGTTCCAAGGGATTCGCAGTCTATACCCATTGAGTCGGTATAGCCCATGGCATTTCAACCTTTCCGGTTAGTTCTTGCAGCCGAATAGAGTATGTACAAAAAAAGGGCAGCATGAAAATTTTCCTTCACATTCGCCAAACATCCAGGAATTCTTCGGTCCTTCTTCAGAAAAATTCATGGTTACCCCATGGTTAGCTTAACATGTTAGGATCAAGAGCTTAATATGTTTGTTTCTTTAATTTGAGATAATGCAAAATAATGTAGGCCCATATGTTCCATCTCTGGTATTCATTGAGACAACGAAAGCGTGCGAGTATTCGTGCAGGCACTGCAGGGCCGAATCACAGAGTGAGCCTCTTCCAGACGAACTTACAACGGAAGAACTCAAGGACACACTTGATCAGATCAGGGGGCTGTCCGATACCCCCCCTGAGGTTGTCATAACCGGCGGCGACTTCCTTCTAAGGAAAGATATAAGGGAGATAATTTCCCATGCCAGCAGCATTGGCCTTCCATTTTCCGCCAGCCCTGCCGGATCTCCTCTCCTGACAGGGGATTTCATGGAATTCCTGAGGTCCCATGGGGTCCGATCAATGTCCTTGAGCCTTGATGGCATCGACGAAGGCACACACGACTGGCTCAGGAGGATTCCCGGAAGCTTTGATCTCACACTGAATCTCCTCATTGAGGCTAAGAGGATGGGGATCAATGCCCAGGTCAACACAACGGTCATCAAGAGAAATATCATGGAGCTTCCAAACCTTGTTTCCATCCTGAGGGACGTTGGAATAACTACGTGGGAGGTGTTCTTCCTCATAAAGACTGGCAGGGGAATAAAGGTCGAGGATATATCTCCGGATGAGTATATGCAGGTCAACCGGTGGCTTGCTGATCTCAGGGATTACGGGATAAATGTCAGGACAGTTGAAGGACCTGTATTCCGTGTGATCAGGAAGATACAGGAGATACAACCTGAAGCAGTTGGCACTGACCTTTACCAGAAACTCAGGAAGGCGACCATTGATCTCATAGGGATGCCAGACCATGTCAGGCCATCCCCAGGTACTGCACCTCCGGCCAGGCATTTCAGGGGCACACTTTTTATCGGATACAATGGGGATGTGTATCCATCCGGCCTGTTTACCGCAAAGCTTGGCAGCATAAGGAGATCCAGCCTGAAGGACATAATTAGCGAGGGTGTGGACTATCTTGATCCAAGAAAGTCCGGCAAGCTTGAGGGCAGATGCGGAAGATGCGAATTTAAGGAAATGTGCGGTGGTTCACGGGCAAGAGCACTGGCATATACCGGAAACCCGTTCGCGGAAGACCCAGCATGCCTTTACGTGCCCGGAATGAAAATGAAGGAGGTGGAAGAACGCCAACATTAGACTGTGCGCTGCAGCCGGCCCCTGTTGAAAAGGGGCAGAGGAAACTGGGATTCGCCATCGCAATCATCGCCATATTCCTCATGATCCGCACCGCTATCAAGTTGAAAATGAAGGCAAATAAAAAAGCAGCCATGACCACCGGTGATGCGTTCAGAGAACCGGTATTGCCACACCGTCTCCCCTCGGATCAGCACCGCCCATAATCACGCCATCTCCAACAGACATGATCCCCTGTGCGTGCCCGAACTGTGAAGAAAGGTCGTTCACGGATAGCGCGTTCATTATTCTCTTCAGCACTATGGCCTTTTCCTCTTCCATGGAATGTTCAAAAATAACGCTGGAGGGGTTTTCGTAAATGGTGTACGGAATAGCCCACCTTGGTGCATCAAGGGCAAGCTGCATGTCCATATGATCGATGAGTATGTTCTTCATGATCTGGACGTGTATCTGCGGCTGTATGTCTCCTCCCATTGTCCCCAGTGAGAAGGCCAGTCCTCCATCCCTTTCACCCATTGAGGCGCACAGAGTGTGGAAAGTTCGCTTTCTGGGTGCAAGCGCATTGTGGTGTTCCCTGTTCAATGTGAAATACGCACCCCTGTTCTGCATTACAAAACCTGTTCCGTCCGGAACAATTCCTGAGCCAAATCCCATGTAGTTGCTCTGAATCATTGAGACGGCATTGCCCTCTGCGTCCGCAACGGTGAAGTAGGTCGTGTCTCCCCTGTCTGAAGCCGCATTGCCGGAAGGCCTGTCAGCATCATGTTCCAGAAGGTCTCTTGCAAATGAGGGTGAAAGAAAACTGGATGGGACTGCCCTGAAGTCCGGGTCTGTTATCCACTTTGCCCTCTCCCCATATGCAACCAGTCCGGATTTCACAATTTCATCCATGCTAATCCTGTTGGGATCATCCTGCATCTCTTTCAGTATGTTGAGCCACAGAAGCACAGTTGCCCCCTGGCTGTTTGGGGAGGTCTCGTATATCCTTGTTCCTGCAAACTCCGTTGAAAGTGGGTTTCCAATGATTGACCTGTGCTTGATGAAATCATCCGTGTCAATGAGAGTCTCATGTTTTTCCAGCCCGGAAATTATCTTTTCCTGCAGGTGCCCATCATAGAACGATGAGGGCCCGTCCAAGGCAATCTCGCCCAGTGTGGAAGCCAGATCCTTCTGCCTGAATATCTCTCCAGGTTCCGGAACCTTTCCATCGGGCATGAACAGGTCCTTCCAGTTGTACTGCGCAAGATGGCGGGATGAAACCGCAATGGAAGATGAATAATTATGGGTAACCGGAAAACCGTTTGATGCAAGTTCCATTGCGGGAATGAGCAGTTCCCTGAATTCCATTGACCCGTATTTACTGTGGATGGTCTCCCAGCCGCGGACAAGACCGGGGACAGTGACTGCAGAGTACTCACCCCTCTGTGGCATATCTTTCATGCCCATGCTCTCGTACAGGTCAATTGTTGCGCGGGATCCTGATCTCCCGCTGCCATTGACATCCGCAATTCCCTTACCCTCCATCCTGACCAGGGCAAACATGTCCCCACCGAGTCCGCAAAGGTTGTTCTGTGTCACGGCAAGAGCTGCACTCGTTGCTATTGCTGCATCCACAACGTTTCCACCCTTTTCAAGAACCCTGGAACCAATAATGGATGCCTGAATGCTTGAGGAGGCTACGATACCTTTTGATGATATTGCATTTGGTCTGGTTCGCATATGATGACATGGCGATTCCCGTATTTAAATGAGATTTGACAGCTTTCATCAGACCATTCACGGATTGGAAGACCTTTACAGATCCACCACAATGGTGGCCGTTGTTCCAGAATTGGATCTGGATTTTGCTGCACCAGCATATTTCCTTCCACCGTCTCACAGCTGAAATCGACTATTCCCATCTGGAGCTTGGAAACTTGCAATTAAACGGATGTTATAGCATCAATGGGAAGATACTGCCTGAGTTTTGTGCGTTACCGGTCGTCTGATCCTGCGGTATGAGAAGATATATCCGGCGAATATGAGGATGTTACCGGTGAAAGGGATATATTCAACAGGATTCAGAAGGCCAATATGTACGGGATTGAGTGAGATATATCCATACGCAGGGAAGCCTGAAGATAGAAGAATTGTACCAATACCTGTTCCTATGGTCCGTATGGCCTGAAGGATGTTATGGGCTACCAGAGCGGCTCCGCCCGGGATAAAATAGGTGATCAGTGAGGTATTGAACAGTATAAATCCACTCAATATAAGGCCACCAGCAATGGACAGGGCATAACCTGTGCGGCTACCCGATGGGGCAATCATCAGCGGGAACTTGGCAATGAACATGCCGAGGAAGAGCAGTGAAAGGATGAACAGCAGGAAATGGTTTCTGTCCACAAGCGCCTTGAACGCCAGGGAATTGCTTCCAAAAATTGCAAACCCGAAAAGGAATATGAAGAATATCAGTGCAATGACTGTGCCTTTCTGCCCGGGCTGGTCAGCTCTTCCAAGCGACAGTGCCATGAATGCAATGCCAAGTACAGTGAAAAGCACCATCAACACCTCGGCCACTAGGACAAAATCACCCCAGTATAGTGCCGGGAGAATGTAGAATGGCAGAAAATTTGACAGCGCACCCAGCAGGAACGATACGGAAATCATGAGAATTCCAAGGGCAGCATAATTCATGTTACTGGAAGGGCGTTCCCTGGCTACCGAATTAGAGGCGTTTGAATTTGCCTCGGACATCATCCGGCCCACTTCCGGTGATATGGTGTCGTAAAATCCGTCACTCACCAGCAGGATTACGTTCAGGTGGCTGAGACCAACAAGCGAGGGGGAACTGAAAATTGATGGGAATGAAAATGATGATATCCCCTCCTTGCCGCCACGGAAGAGTTCCTCCTCCATCACAAGAACAGTGGTCTTCTCATTGTAGCCGGAAAGTACTGGCGCAGATAGATCAGCCGGAGTCAAAGTCCTCACGGTATATCCGTGCAGCTTCAGGATTCTTGCCACCTTTGAATAGAAAGACCTTGCATTGGAGATGTCCCTGCTCTTTATGACATGAATGTGGTACTTTCCGTGTGACGTGAAGGAGTTTTCCACAGCTGAAACAATACGCAGTTCCCTTGCGCCAATTGCCTCACCCTCATCAGGTTTTCCAGCCCCAAGGCTCCTTGTGGGCATCGTTCCTGAAGGGAGGCTGCGCGTCTCCGGGGAAACGTCCATTACATCAGAATCATGATCAGTACTCAATCCTGAATCTCCGTCAACTTCCAAAGTATAAATGAAATAATAAAGGATGTTAAATAGACTTTTCCGAAGACCAAAAATTTCGCTGAAACATTATGACGGATCACGGAACCTTCGATTCCGGAACCCGTGGCTTGACGTTTTTCCAGTCGCTAGCGACTGCTATTTTCCCGCGCTTAGACTGTATGTAGTTGAAGGCTGAGAGCGCAGCAGTTGCACCCTGGCCAGCGGAAATTACTGCCTGCTTGTAAGGCACATCGGTGACGTCGCCAGCCGCGAAAACTCCTTCAGTGGAGGTCTTGCCCAGCTTGTCTGTTATTATCTCCTTGTTGCTGTTAAGCTTCACCAGATCCTTGATGAAATCGGTTCTGGCAACGTAACCCATTTCCACGAAGATGCCCCTGACCTTGATATCCCTGGAGGATCCACCGTTGACAGGCGCTACCTCTATTGAATCTACAGAAATGTCACCCTGGATTTTGCTCACAGTGGAATTCATGTGGAATTCCACATTTGGCATATCCTTGAGCTGAATGTACAGTTCATCGTCATGCGGAACTCTTGAACCCCTGTACACAACGTGAAGCCTGGATGCAAGACTGGAAAGATAGGACGCTGCCTGAAGGACATGATCCCCTGAACCAACAACACCGATTTCGGAGTTCCTGAAAAGCGGTCCGTCGCAGACCGCACAGTAAGAAACACCGCGTCCCCTGAACTCTTCCTCTCCCGGAACATCCAGATTCCTCGGAGTTTTGCCGAAAGCAAGGATCAGTGAAGTGGCGGTAAAGCTGCCAAGGGTTGTTGTAATTTTGAAATTCCCGTCGGGAAGCTTCACTGCCTCACGAACCTCATCATACTCGAACTTTGCTCCATATGATGCCGCCTGCTCCTGAAACCTATTCATGAGGTCAAAACCGCCGATCTTCATGAATCCCGGATAATTCTGAATATCATCTGTAAGCAGAGCCTGTCCGCCGATATCCTTGGATATAACAAGCACATTGAGTGACTGCCTGGCAAGGTACAGTGCAGCTGTTAACCCGGCGGAAGCTGCACCGATTACTATTATGTCGTAATTGTTCTCAGCCATATTCCCTGACCCCGGGAATTCACTGTGCCATGTGCTTCTTTATCTTCTGGTCCAGGAACTGTTTCGGAACTGCGCCTATCTGCATATCCACAAGCCTGCCCTTCTTGAAGAACATGATTGTTGGTATGCTCATTACCCTGAACTGTGTGGAAACCATGGGGTTGTCATCCACATTAAGCTTGCCAAACGCAACTTTTCCGGCATAGTCCCTTGCCAGTTCCTCGACTATGGGTGAGACGTACTGGCATGGACCGCACCAGGGTGCCCAGAAATCCACCACCATCAGGTCGTGCTTGGCAACCTCGCCTGTAAAAGTGCGGTCATTGAGCTCCATTGGTTTTGTGTTGACCTGTACTTTATCTCCATTTGAAGTATTTGATGTCATCATATCTCTAAGCATTTTCTCCCTTATCTGATCTATGTTGTCTGTATCCATACAATCACCATTTCTGTCTCTCCGGGAATTTCTCCGGGAGAGCCCATTCATTGTATTGTTTTCACGTATTTAAGAATTTCTCGTTATTGGCATTTGTGCACAATATCGATATACTACCTCGCAATATCCATACATGACATCGCTCATGTCCCTCACAAAATCTTCCGCAAGATGCTCTGACCTCCTCTGCTGCTTTTACGATCTCAACGAGCTTGAATCGAGGCTATTCTACACGGTGGCTGCGAGGCCAGGGATAACCCTGGATGATCTGTCCAGGAGAATGGGCAGGGACAGGAGCACTGTTTTCCGCTGCCTCCAGAAACTTTCATCTGCAGGCCTGATCTACAGGGAAATGGACAGCCTTGATCGTGGAGGGCGGATTTCAAGATACTATCCCAGCGACTTTGGGGAGATACGGAAAATGGTTGAGGGGAGGATCGACGCCCTGAAGGCAAGCATGCAGAAGCTCCTTGACGACTTTGAGAAGCGTATGAAAATTGAGATGGAAATCTTCTCCGAATAATGTTTCTTTCCATCATAAGTTGAGATTGAACTATGAGACAGGGTTTATTGCCTTTCCAATGCATGACATTATCTTGCCAATATTCGCGTCTGCAATGGATGTAATGTTCTTTTCACCCATGAGTTTCATTAGAATGCCGAAATCCACCGATGCCTTCCAGTTTGCCATGGTCTTCCCGTCTGATTGGGAAATGCCCATATCAAGAAGAATTTTCAGGGATGCGCCTGCCACTCTTCCCGATGCCGAAATCACAACATGATTTCTGTCCGCATCCTCATAATGCGCCTTTATCTTCCCACTGAGTGTTGATATGTACGAATGCCCCATCTCACTGACGTCGAACCTTATCTTGGCAATGTACTGGTTTCCCTGTACTTCCACAGATTCCACACCCGGGAGGCATGCGGAAACCTTTCTGAAATCTGACAGGTATGCAATGGTGCCGTCTGAGGAGAGAGAACTGTAGAAATGGCCCTCATACTCCAGGCTGCATCACTTCCCCTTTCCCTTGCTGCTGATGGAGGCCATCACTGCCAGTGCCAGTCCCGGGATGAGCCTCTCGGCATCCATGGTTCCAGATCTGGATTGAACCATGTCGTAGATGTCCTTATGTGTCATCATTCCGGATTCCAGGAACCTCTGAAAAGACGTGTCCAGTTCAGGATTTCTGGGATTGAATTTTGACCCGAATATTTCGCATACCTTCCGGGCTGTTTCCTGGCCAATTATCCTGCCTGTGGTATATTTGCCTCCAGTAATTGTCAACAATCCTGAGTATCCATCACCTGAGTGATCAAATATCTCAAAGCTTCTTGAAGCACTGCGAGGGTCGCCTGAACCATCGGACAAAAGGGGCCTTACGGATGAATACACACGCTTCAATGGCATCTTCCCGAGCATTGGCACCATCCTGTTTCCCTCCTCCTGCATGGAATCTATCTCTTCCTGTTCCACAGTGTAGTTGCTGGCATCCTCCACCACTGTTGCTATTGTGCCCAGGACAGAGGATGAACCATATGGCACTATTATATCTCCATCGGACGGCATCCGCATCCTGTTCAGCACAGAGTTGGTAATCCTCCCGTCGTACACAAGCATTGAACCCAGTGAAGGCATAATCTCCGGCGATGGAATCTTGCTTTCCTGAAGAAGGCTCCACGTCAACGGCCCAGCAGCGTTGACAACCAGATCGAAATTCTCTCTGCTTCTCCCTCCATTTCCGGACAGTTCCAGCCCTGTTACAGTATTCTGGCCTGCATAGATCCGGGTCACTTCGGTGTTCGTGGCAATGGTTCCCCCCAGCATTATGGTCTCGGCAGCAACAGCAGCGGCAAAATCAAAGGCATGAACCACCTTGTCTGGCACTTTCATAACCCTCCTCAGATCCCTGCTTACATGAGGTTCCAGGAAAAGAAATTCCTTCACATCCTCCTCTTTGCATGGTATTCCTGCTGCACTGCATCCGGATGCCAGCCTGTCTCCGAATTCTGCCTCCTGATCACTCATGGCAAGGAAATATCCATCTGAACTGTCGATGAATGAAGACGCTATTCTGGAAAGTATCCTGTTTTCCGATATGCACTCCCTGGCGGAGACCGGATCATTTACGGCATACCTGGCGCCGCTGTGGATCATCCCATGAAATTTGTCCGATGTTTCCGATGCCAGTTCCCCCTTCTCAAAAAGAGTGGTTTGGAAGCCCGCCTGGGCAAGATACATTGCACTGAAAAGGCCTGTTATGCCTCCGCCTATTACAGCGATTCTTTCAGCCATATATCGTCATATGCAATCAACAGTGATAAACATGCTTCATCAGGACTTTCCACAGGCGAAGAAATTGATCTGGACCTTGGGTGTTATTCACCTAGCAATCCACAATTTGTGAAATGTTTATTTACTCAGTTCCATTATTTTCATCATGTCAAAATTTCCGAGTGATGAGTGGGCAAAGGAATATGTGGAGAAGTTGAACAGCAATGAATCTTACCAGGATGCTGGAAAACAGTGGGAAGGCGCTATCACCTTTGTCATTCAGCCTGATGGTGAGTTCAAGGATACTGCTTATCTCTATCTTGATCTGTTTCATGGGAAATGCAGGGACTACAAATTCTCCATGTCAGCCGCGGACGTTCCTAAATCTGAATTCAGCTATATAGGCAAATATGGGAACTGGAAGAGACTCATCAACAAGGAGATTGACCCCATCCAGGGTGTTCTCACCGGGAAATTCAAGCTTGACGGATCAATGATGAAGATCATGAGGTTCACAAAGGCTGCCAAGGAAATGGTGAGTACCGCATCCCAGGTATCAACGGAGTTCTGACCCATGTGGTACTTCCGATCGCCCAGCATAGTCTACGGCGAGGATGCCCTTTCGTTTCTCTCTGAACTTCCTTATGAGAGAATACTCATTGTAACGGACAGGAACATTGTGAAAGCCGGGCTCCTCAGCATACTTCATTCAAACCTTCCGTCCGGGTCTAAGAATCTTGTAATTGATAATATACCCGAGGAACCGACCATTTCTGATGTCACAGACCGTTCGAAGCAGGTCATGGAATTCTCCCCTGACCTGATAATAGGCATGGGTGGGGGGTCATCAATGGATGCCGCAAAGGCCTTATTTGTAATGTATGAAAGACCCGATCTTGATCTTTTTGACATAACACCGCTGGTCCATCTGGGACTCAGGAAGAAATCCCGCCTCATACTTGTCCCCACCACAAGCGGAACCGGATCTGAATGCACATGGGCTGCCGTTCTCAGCGACAGGGATCACGGCCGCAAGAATGAACTGGCATCCCCTGAAATCATTGCGGACTATGCCATACTTGATCCTGTGCTGGTGCAGAAACTCCCACAGTCAATCACAAGGAACACAGCTGTGGATGCCATAACCCATGCCGTAGAGGGGCACAGCAGCCAGTGGAAAAACCCATATTCGGAGGCCATGGCGGAAAAGGCCCTCAGGCTCATAACGCACAACCTGCCTGCAGTCCTCCGGGATGGAAACATGAAGTCCAGGGAAATGGTCCACATTGGCGCATCCATGGCCGGCCTGTCATTTTCTAATTCCCAGATTGGACTTGCGCATGCCATGGGCCATTCCCTGGGGGCACATTTCAGGATTGCCCACGGCATGTCTGTAGGGCTCTATCTTCCATACGTTGTGGATTTCAACCAGGATTATTCTGTTGAAAGCTATGAGATCCTCAGGCAGTGCTTTCCAGAAAAGTACCGGGGAGAAAGCCTTGGGGAGACCATCCGCAAATTCTTCCGGGAAATAGGGCAACCCCTGGATCTGAAAGCAACCGGCATCGACCGTGATGAGTATGACCTGAATCTGAGTGGAATGGTTGGGCTGGCAGAGGAGTCCACAGGTATAATCACAAATCCGAGAGAAGCCAACAGCCAGGAGATTCTTGAACTCTTTGAGGCAGTGGAATGAAACTGCCAAAGTGACAAATATCAATTAGGAATTAGCGGTATGATCTGGTAGCAATGAGTTTCCTCATGAGTTTTGCGTTCACTGTTTCCCTGACATCGGTTGTCTTCATCCTTTCACTGGGTCTTACCGTGGTCATGGGCCTGAAGGCAGTAAAGGTAAAAAGCAGGAGCCTGCAATTCTGGTTCAGCGGCATGGTAGTTTTCACCCTTTCCGTACTTCTGGAAATTATATTTGCCCTTGGCTATTATCCTTCATTCCTTCTGAAGTCCTATCTGTTTCTTGTTGCTGCAATAGTGGAGTTGCTTGCCCTGGGATCGGTATCAATTACACGAAATGGAAGGAATACAATGGTATACAGCATTTATGTCCTTATAACAAGCGTATTCCTCATTTACACACTTGCCTCCGGAACACTTGGAAAGATGATCATATCCCACGTGTTCTTTGGCGCTTTGCCCATACTGGTTACGGTGGCTTCCTCACTAATAACCTTCCCTGCTGCCGTTATCATTCTGGTGAAGGCAGCACTTGATTTCAGAAAGTCACACAGCCCCAGCATGGTATCAATCATTGTGGGTGTGATTGTGGTCTCAGTGGCAGGAACGCTTTACATAACTGGTTTTCCCAGTTTCCTCTATCTTGCAGAATTCATCGGCATATTCCTGCTGTGGTTCGGATTTGTGAGAATTCCCAATCCCCTGAGGAGATCGCAGCCAGCTGGAACGTGATGGGTGCTGGAAAAGATTTTATGCCTGCCGGGATTGGATAACTGTGCCTGAGGAACACCTGAAATGCCCAAAATGCGGACATGAGTTTGACTATTATTACAGCGTTTCGTATTCCCTTACTTCTCTGAAGATCAGTCAGTTTTTTCGGGCAAAATGCCCGAACTGCGGCAGGACATCCATTTACCAGACGCATATTGATATAAAGAATCCAAGGCTCTACAGGGGAGGAATGATCGCCTCACTGATATTGGTAATTTTCGGCATCGTATTTACCATTTACTCACTGATAATGCTATCCAATAAAGATGCACTCTATGGTGTTTTTACGGTTATTGCCGGTCTTGCCGTATCCTTTGCTCTTGACCTGAGAAACAGGCGGAGTGGAAGGAGCAAAAGCAGATAAATGTGTGATTCTGTTCCACTACTGTTATATATTATACTCCGATATCGGAAAACGAAGTAACTGGTGGTGCAATAACACAATGATTACAATCGAAGGTTTATCCAAGGTTTATACCAGAAAAGACCCCCCAGCTGTAAGCGATCTTACCCTGCAGATAAATGATGGTGAGATACTTGGACTGGTAGGGCTCAATGGAGCAGGAAAGACATCAACAATCCGCATGATATCCGGCATAATACTTCCCACTGCCGGATCCATCAAGGTGGATGGTTTTGACATAGTAAAGGAAAAGGTAAAAGCATCTGCCAATGTGGGCTGGGTTCCGGAATTCCCCAATTTCGAGCTGAACGCAAATCCCGTGACATTGATGAAATATTATGCGGGTTTTTACGACATTGACAGGAGCAAGGAGGAAGAGCAGATCCTTTCCCTCCTGGATGAGGTTGGGTTGAAACCCTATACCGACAGGAAACTCCGGAACTATTCCCAGGGAATGAAGAAGAGGTTTGCCATAGCCGAAACCCTTCTGGGAGACCCCAGGAATTTTCTGTTCGATGAGACACTGAACGGGCTTGATCCGGAAGGAGTGGT
>JAMCUV010000035.1 GCA_023379345.1 Thermoplasmatota archaeon | reverse complement strand
CGTATTCATCAAGCCTGGAGCTCAGGTCTTCTGGAGTTATCTCCTCAACCGATGCCACGGCCAGCCCGGATGATTTCCAGGTATCCAGGCCATCCTGGAAGACATGGACAACCTTCAGTCCAACAGATGCCAGTTCCTGAGCACCCCGGGAGCCTGTATCTGCATTCGGCGCCACCAGCACTATTTCCGGCGACTGGCCGTTCAGCCAGTTCCTGATTGCCCTGGCCCAGGAGTATGGGCTGAAGGGGACGCTAACGGATGCCGGAATATGAGATGCCATGTAATCGCTGCCGCCCCTTGCATCAATGATGAGAATCTTTCCTTCCTGGGATCTTTCATGGATTTCATTCAGTTCCATTTACTGTCAGATGACGATCTTTTTCACAATAATAACTTTGCTGAACAACTCTGGCACTTCTGCCAGTACCATGGTTCACAGGCGTGGAAACTCCCGCTGGTGTGAAGGTTCCGTGATTTTGCTTCGCACACTGAACTATCATGGCAGTGATCAATATTATATTCGTTGATTGTATAAGAAGCCGACAAATGTTCCACAATGACAGAGAAATAAAGCAACTTGGTCCAAGGCTTGGCGTGAGTCTCTGGCTCCTGGCCGCCGTATTCTTTACTGTACTGTCATTTGTCATACTTCACGTCAGCAATACCTGGAACCTGTTCACCATTTATGCCACCCTCTCCTGGTCTTTCGGCCTCCCCATCATAATGATGAGTTTCATAGGGGCACTCAGGAGCAGGAGCTTCAGGATGTCCGATTTCAAGGGAAGGATTCCCAACCTTGTAATTTTCGAGATACCGACCATTGCCAATGATGATGTAATCCCGGCACTGTCAAGAGTGGTGGATTCCATCATAAAGTTCGCTCCAAGAAACCTGGACAACTGGCGCATTGACCTGGTGACAGAGGAGTGGTCTGAAGCACGTGATGCCATTGCTGAAAAATATGGATCTGTGCCCAATTTCAACCTGATTGTTGTTCCGAAGGAATACCAGACAGAAAGCAGGTCACTGAACAAGTCAAGGGCGCTGCAGTACGCCACCGAATATCATATTGCAAGAGGGGAGAACAGCGATGCACTATGGATATTCCACCTGGATGATGATGCGTCCATAGGGGAAGACACCGTGGCTGCAATTGCTGAGCACATAAAGTTCAAGGGGCATGAATATTACATTGCCCAGGGCGTCCTGGCATTTCCGCACCACCTATCAAAATCAATAATACCGAAATTTGCAGATTCCATGAGGCCAACCGATGACCTCACAAGGTTTTACTTTTTCACTGCTCTTCTCAAGACCCCGCTTGTTGGCCTCCACGGAGAGAACCTCCTTGTCAGGTCCGACGTTGAGAGCAGCATAGGATGGGACAGCGGAAACCGCCCCATTTCGGATGATAGCTGCTTCGGCCTGCGCTTCTCGGAAAAATACCCTGGAAAATCTTCATTCCTCCCTGCCTTCACATATGGCGCGTCACCATCAAATGTCAGGGACATGCTGAAGCAGAGAAGGAGATGGCTGGTGGATCTGACAAACCTTGGAGTTTACGGGCCACTTCCATGGAAATACAGGCTTCTCCTGATTTACTCAGTCATATTCTGGAGCAGCATGGCAACCCAGAACATAATGCTGGTAATACTGCTGCTTGAGGGACTCCATCTCATTGCATTTGAGCTCATAACTCCACCAATGGCAGTGATGTGGGCATTCACCTTCAGCTTCTGGATATGGTTCTACTGGAACGGGCTGCAGATAAACAGCTCTGTTTCGGAGGAGAAGATGCCTTTCTGGAAGAAGGCCGTCATAATGGTCCCACTGTTCTTCCTGGTCATAGGCCCGCTGGAAGCTCTGGGAGGCGTGATGGGGATCTACGCTTTCCTCAGGAACGAGAGGAAGTTTGAGGTCATAAAGAAGCCCACTTAAATCATATATTCTTCCACAGGCAGTCAATGATTTTCACTACCCTGGAACATTCCATCTGTCCGGATGCTGTTGGATCACCAAGATGGCAGTATATGATCTCCGATCCCAGCAGGGAGAATGCGATGCGGCTCTCAGGGCTGCCGCCAATTTCCATTATGGACAGATTCTTTGATTCCTCCAGAATATGCATCATCATGGACCGTGAGCCTGGGGATGGCACATAAGCAATCTTGACATGCTTGCAGATGCCGCTGGCTTTTCCCACAAGTCCTGAAAGTGCTGATTCCTCAGGGGGTTCCTTGAGAAAATGCATTGACGATATGAATGGCCTGATGTTAGTCCGCAGTGATGTTGCAAGCTCTACATCAACCATGAAACCTTCCCTTACGGCTTCAGACAGGAAAGCCACCCTGATGTCCTCCGGAATATGATTTATTCCGCCCTCGTCCTGGGACCTCAGAGTAATGAGGCACCTCCCTGCGAAGGGTTTCAGCAGTTCCAGGACATCCAGGCCTATTTCCTGGAGGTAGTCAAGCCTTAGTTCAATGAGATCACATGTTCCTTCCGTATCCATGATCTTCTGTTTCAGGGAGTCCAGGCTGTGTACGGGAATCGACCCCACCAGGATGGGCCTCCTTACTGTGCTAATTTTATATCGCCCCCAATTGATGCAAGGTTACTGAAGAACTCAGGATTGCTTTTTGAGACACATTCAGCACCCATGATCTTTCCGCCGGCGCACAGTGAAAGCACGGAAGCAAGCATGGCGATCCTGTGGTCTCCGGCCGCATCAAGCACTGGATTCTTTACGGAAGGTTGGCCGTCAATTGTGATGCTATCATCTGTCATGGCATTCACGCCGAATGCAGAAAGTGTCTCCGCTATGGTGCGGATACGGTTGCTCTCCTTGGACTTCAGGCCCTCTGTTCCGGAAATGGTTGTCGCACCGGTCAGGAAAGGCGCAAACGCGGCTATTGATACGGCCATGTCAGGTGACTGGCTTATGTCAATGGTCATGCCCTTTCCGGAGCCAGACGATGCAACATGCCATGTTCCATCCTGGAAACTGCTTTCAATTCCGCTTTCCTGCAGGATGCCCACTATGCTGTGGTCTCCCCACCATCTCTCCTGCTCCGGCAGACCACTGATGCTCACATTCCCGCCAGTTGCATAAGCTGCAGCTGCATAGAATGAGGATAAAAGATAGTCTCCCGGAACATGGCCCGAATAGTCCTTCATGTCTCCTCCCCTGATCCGGATAATGTTTCCATTGAATGAAATGTCCGCACCAAGTGACGCCAGGATGCTGCATGTAAGTTCTATATAGTGCCTTGACACAATGGGTGGCACAATTTGAATGCTTCCGCCTTCATTCATGAGAAGTGCATAGATCAATCCTGATATGGACTGGCTGCTCTCACTTCCCTTAATGGTTATGTGATCAGTGTTAGCCCTGCCGGACATCCTGAGTGGAATTGAATCTGATGAAAAGCTGACTCCAGCCTCTGAAAGTGCCCTGATCTCCTCCCTTACTGGCCTCGCCCTCAGTGTCTCGTCTCCATCAATGGTAAACTCGCCCCCCAGGTATGCAAGCATGGGAAGAGCCATCCTTAGGGTGGTTCCGGAACCACCGAAGTAGAGATCAGCCCTGTGTTTCAGGTCTCCGCCATGATGGAAGAAGCGGTCTCCTTCCCTGATTATACCAAGCCTGCCAACAAGATCAACCGCCACAGCCACATCTGATGAATCCGGCAGGCCCTGGACATTGGCACCACCTATGAGGGAATACATGACAAGCCTTATGGCATGGCTCTTTGATGCTGGAGCCTTGACACTGCCGGATATCCTTGACTTCTTAATCACTGCCATCATGCATAACCGGCCTCACAACCGTTGTTTTACCTCTGCGTGCAAACTCATCCACCAGGGGACCTTCCTGCCCTTCCCTGAAGAGTGCAAAAACAGCCGGACCATTTCCTGTGATGCCTGACGCAATGGCGCCGTGACGTTCCGCAATCATGATGGGTTCCATGCTGTAGCCAAGGTGTTCTGCCACCAACCTTCCGTTAAGGTTCATGGCCCCAGTTATGTCTCCCGCCCTGGCAAGGCGTACTGCCTCCATGAACTCAGAGTTGTGCCTTCGGAGAATTTCTGGTCCCACCGTGCCACGTCTTCCGTCCAGGAGAAGCACAAACACGGTTTCAGGATCGAAGTCGATCCACTGTTCAATGGCCATTGTTGTGTTGTTTGTCAGGAAACTCCCCCCATGATAGGCAGCCACGGCATCATCAAATGCTCCTGTGACTGATAACCCAGCATCCCTGGATATGATGGCTGAAAGGCGCGGTGGATAGCCGGAAATGCCAGTGGCCTTCTGGAGGCTTTCGATCAGTGCCACTGAAACCGCGCTGCTGCTCTTCAGGCCCATCCCAGCAGGAATTCTTGAGTTTATATGGGCACCGTATTTCTTCCCTGTTGATTTGTGGAAGTATTCAAGCACGGCATTCACAAGTTCAGACTGTTCATCCCCCATACTATCTTCAATGATGCACGATTCTGCTTTGAGATCAACTGCAACTGTTGCCCCATAACCTGTGGGAATACCGTTCAGGATGGATATCCCCCCATGGCCTACTGAGCATATTCCTTCATGTATGCCTTCCATCTTTCCTCCATTTCCGTGGCTGATGACCTGGGTACCCTTGAAGACGGAAGTATGCCCTCATAGAGATAATAGTCCGCAAGAACCAGTGCGACCATTGCCTCTGCAACTGCCACACCACGAACGGCAACAACTGGATCGTGCCTGCCAATGACAGATATGCTTC
Source organism: Thermoplasmatota archaeon (assembly GCA_023379345.1). Taxonomy (GTDB): domain Archaea; phylum Thermoplasmatota; class Thermoplasmata; order Thermoplasmatales; family Thermoplasmataceae; genus UBA509. The sequence goes on along the minus strand of JAMCUV010000035.1, from coordinate 2,165 downwards.
CTGGCTCCATGGTATCAAGGTCCACCGTCTGTGCTGGCTTTCTTATGGAGCTTGTTGGCTTGAAGGCACATCTCACAACGATGTCCGAACCTGTGGTTATTCCCCCGAGAATGCCTCCAGACAAATTCTTTTCAGTACGCAGTTCCCCTGAGATGTCCTTCACAATAGAATCAGAAGCCTCACTCCCCTTCATTGCCGCACTCCTGAAACCAAGCCCGTACTCGAAGCCTGTGGCTGCAGGCATTGACATTATTGCCGATGCCAGGGCTGACTTTATCTTCCAGAAAACGGGATCACCCATGCCCGGGAGAACGCCTGAAGCCATGACCTCAACAATACCTCCGGCACTGTCACCTTCCGAGAAGAGCCGGCTTATTATTTCCGAGAACTCCTTATCCCGGTGGCTGCTTCTTGCCCTGGTGGCATAATGTTTTGACCCCATAGCCTCGGAGAACGTGATTGTTCCCTGATCGCCTGTCCCGCCAATGGACTTGAGATAAGCGGCCACCTGGGTGCCTGCAATCATGAGGAGCTTCTTTGCCACCGTTCCACCTATTACCCTTGAAAGCGTCTCCCTGGCACTGCTCCGGCCTCCACCCACGTAGTCCCAGTTTTCCCTTCCGTATTTCTTTATGAATGAGAGGTCCGCATGCCCCGGCCGGGGAAGATGGGACACGTCCTGATACAGGAGAGGCTGTGGATCGCTGTTTCGCACAATAACGGTGACAGGCGATCCTGTTGTGTATCCATTGTATACGCCGCTGACTATGTCAGGAATGTCCTCTTCCCTGCGACCGGAAACCAGCTTCCTCCCCGTCCTGCGGAACCCCAGCTCGAACCTGATGTCTTCCTCTGACAGTGGCAGACCGGCAGGTATCCCGTCCATAACAGCGCCAACATACCTGCTTGCACTTTCCCCGAAAGTTGTGAGAACAAGATGCCTCCCCATGCTGCTAACCATGATTCACCTCATCCCATGTCACTTCAATCCTTCTCCCCAGCCATATTCTTTCTGCTTCAATTGCCTGCTCAAGGAGTATCTGCTCACCAGTGATAATAGTTGTCATGCCATTTATGCTCCTGAGAAAATTCGTTCCCCTCTCCCCGTAGTTGAAGTTCACAGCAACATGGCAACTTATTGCCGGGAATCCAAAGGTTCCGGACGATATGGCATTCACTGCGGCATAGCTGCTTATGGGCAGATCAGGCTTGAAATCCTGGACATCTGCTTCCCTGAATCCCAGATCAACAAGGCGATCGCATATGCCGTAACCCGCCTCAAGGTTCCTGCATACTATCCCGATGTTCATCCCCAGGTCCGACAGGGCGATTGCCGATGTCATGGCAGCAGATCCTGATCCAAGTATGATGGCCTTATGGCCTGCTGCATCTGGAATGGATGTGCTCACAAGATTCTTGAGGGCGATATAGTCTGTGTTGAAACCTGTGCTTCCTTTCACTGTATTCACATTGCCGCACCGTATTGCTTCATGGCTCAGGGATTCAACCATTGCATGAACGTCTGCCTTGTAGGGCTTTGTTACATTGAACCCGTCATAGTTTCTCATGAGATTGTGCACTGTTGATGCAAGTGCACCACGAGACACATCGAATGTCTCATATCCTGCACTGACGCCGGCTTTACGGAATATTGCCCTGTGAATCTGCGGAGAAAGTGTATATCCAATATTTTCGCCCACAATGGCAAAACGAAATGTTCTCTCAGGCGAATTCCCTGTCAAGAAACTCCTCCAGCATTTCAACGCGTACAGACTTCACTTCCGCCTTTCCAATTTCCTTGATAAATGGCATCAGTATTTTACCCTGTCTGGATTTCTTGTCTCTCAGAAGTGTATCCTTCAGCAGGGAAATGTCCATTGGCAGGTTCAGATCCCGGGGTGAAACCGGCAGGTTGAAAGACCTGAGAATATCCTCTGTTCGGACACTGCCTTCTGGAGACATTCCCATGAATTCCACTCCAAACCTGTTTTCCATGACCATTCCTACGGAGATGGCTTCTCCATGTGTTATGTTGAATCCTGAAGCTGCTTCCAGTGAATGGCCTATGGTATGGCCGTAATTCAGGATGTTCCTGATATTCTTCTTCTCAAAAGGGTCCTGCTTCACCACCGTAATCTTGTCATCAATGCACCTTTTCACCGCCG
>JAMCUV010000034.1 GCA_023379345.1 Thermoplasmatota archaeon | reverse complement strand
GCATACCTGCTTTCTGCCATGTTTATAGCCTACTGGCTGATGTTCCTGGCCCTGGAACAGAGAAGATACAGGCTTGATTTCAGGATGAGGGGTGTTAGCGCAACTTTCTGGAATTATGTGGTTCATTTGCCGTTCTCTGTTAATGGTCGTTTATTCCAGAAATCCTCAAAGATAGAAAAAGCAGCATCACAAAAGAAATAATAAAATTCAGTCGCAATATCCTGTGGCCATGGCAGATATTGGCGCGGATTTCAGCATTGTCCAGGATATCACTCCTGCAGACACTGCCATTATTGCCATAAATCTCACGCTTGACTATTTCAGGGATATTTTCAGCAAGCTTGAATTCATAAATGCCGCAACATACCTGCGTAATCTTGCAGATAAAAATAAAATGCCCGTGATCCATGTTTCAACGTCTCAGCCTCATGACAGTTTCATGGCATACAGGCAGATGAAAACAGACAGGAGAATGCAGAGAAAGGCTCCAAAATCTGTTCTTGACCGAGATTTCGATTCACAGTTTGCGTCAATGTTTGGAGGAATCAGTGATTCAATAATAACAGAAAAAGACGATATCTTCAATTCTTCCGTTTTCCTTGATCGTCTTGGTAAAAATCGGACAAAGTATGCCCTCATCATTGGTTTTCACACCGAAACTGCGGTATTGAGAAGTGCACTCTCTGGACTTGATCACGGAATCATGCCCATTGTGGTTTCAGATGCTGTTTCCAGTTACTCCGAGAGAATTTATTATGAAGCACTTGACATTATCTCCCAGTCAACAGAGATAATAGATTCAAGGGATTTGATGAAAAGATGGCCGGATCAATGAACCTTACAGGCAAGAGAGCTAAAATCATCCTCATCGGAGGCATTCCGGGTGTTGGAAAATCCAGTATATCAGGATATATTGCAAGAGAGCTTGGCATTGACCTTGTACTTTCCGGCGACTACCTCCGGGAATTCGTCAGGCCAGTATGCCCCGATCTTGAGGTGCTGCAAGTCAGTGTTTATGATGCATGGAAGGCGTATGGACCGGAATCCCGGGATACGGTTCTGAGGGGCTTCCTTGATCAGGCAAGTGTTATAAACAGCGGCACGAACGCTGTACTGAAACGCGCCATTTCCAATGGTGAATCCCTGATCCTTGAAACCCTGTATTTTGTGCCGTCGCACCTTGATGAGGATGTTCTTTCCGGAATCATCCCGCTCTACATATACATCCCAGACAGGGACCTGAATGCAAAGCGACTCAATGAGAGGCAGCAGTACACACATTTCAATTCCCCTGGAAAGAGGTTGGCTGACCAGCTGGACCGGTACAGGATAATGATGTCTTACTCCCTGGAGGAATGCAAGAAATTTGGGATCAGGACATTCCAGAATCTGGATTATATGAAAACAAGGGAACAAATACTTGATTACGTTAAGTAAAAGATAAGCATGTCCGACCCTAAGGAACTGGGAGACCTGATTCACCGGGAACTTGTCAGGCTTGGCATATGGCGGGAAGCTGCAGAAGCCAGGGCCAATGTGGAACCCGAAGAAACTGGAGTGGGCTACGGATATCCCATAATAGGTCTTGAGAAGTTCCTGGGCTATTTCGACAGATCACTGAATATTGCAAATTTTCCCTCCATTTCATTGCTCACTGACTTCAGTTACGCCGTATCATACTGCAAATACATCCAGAAACCCGCATCGGACATGGTTTCCCTGGATGGTGCTACCGACAGGAAGTACCAGGATCGCGCAAGAAAGGCACTTTCATTCTTCAAGAGCCTTTACGGCATAACAGGTTCATTCCTCTTCTATATTAGAAGAATAAGGAAATATGATAATGCAAAGGGTCTTGGGGAATCAGCGGCGGTGGCTGCAGCTGTGGCAAGATCCATCACATCCTGTGCGCTGGAAGATAATGCCATCAGGAATGATGAACTTGTGTCCAGGCTGGCAAGGCTTGTCTCCGGATCTGGAACCAGATCTGTCACAGGTGGCGTATCCATGTGGTTATCGTATCCCTACATAAATGAGAGGGAATGCCATGCCATCCGGCTTCCGGTTGACCAGAAGAAGATCCACTTCGGCGCGTTCCCCATGCCTTCGGCACTTCTGACCGATGATGCCCACAGGCTGGCCGAATCATCTCCATTTTACGGCAGGTGGGAAGCGGAGAAATTTGACAGGATTCTGGAAGAAATCCAGAATGGATTCTCCATTGAAAATCTCCTGACCAGGGCACAGGATGAGATGTTCAAGCTCAACTCCGTAATTCTCTCCACAGGAAACTTTATCCAGGTACCTGAAAGCCTTTCCATAATCAACGACCTGAAGGAATTCACACGAAAGAATTCTGCACTGCATTATACTGCGGATACTGGCCCAAGCATAGTACTCATGAGCCAGGATCGTTCCGCCATAGAGGAATTCATTGAGGGGAGAAAGGAAAAGTTCCTCTGGGGAAAAAGCCCAGAAAAACCATCTGATTATGACAGATTCAGCAAGGAGGCTCAGGAATTCTTCATGGAAAACTCTTAATTGCCGCAATGCCATAGGAAAGAGTAATGCTAGAACATCCAGCCCTGCAGGAGAGTGTTTTCAAGGATATCCCAAGACTTCCTCAAGTAAGGCTGATGGACGTTTCCGGCATGTTCAGGATTGCGCAGGTGGAGGATTTTGATCCCAGAGGGGAAAGCAGGGGAAAGAACATTCCATGGCAGACCATCTCCAAAGCAGTCCTGTTGAGGGATGACTACCGATGCAGGGTCTGCGGAAAGGGTACCTTCACCCAGGTTGATTCTGCAGATCTTTACGACAAGGTGCATTTTGATCTTGAGGTGCACCACATTGTGCCGAGAAAGGATGGCGGCAGCGATTCCTTCAAAAATCTCATATCACTGTGCAGCGCATGCCATCACGTAACATTCTCCAACCGTTATACTGGCGTGCCGGTCAAGAACAGCATGGATCTTTTTTCATTCGAGAGGAAGATATTCCTGGCCATTCCGCCGGATGAGGCACAGAATTACTCAGGACAACTGGAGAAAGGCACCCTGCGGGATTACCAGCGCATATTTGATCAAGAGAACATGCGGCACATGGTGGTACCCATGAGAGGGGCAAGACTTGAGTTTTCAGTCCTCAGGGTTACTCTTGAGGAATACAGGAAAATTGTGTCCGGAATGATACATTCCCTTGACATCGCGGACTATTCAACCTATGCTTCCGTAATATCGGGCAGTGATGAGAAATGCAGGTTCCTTACTGATTCCAACGGGTCCATCATTGCCTAGAGAACCAGGTTCTCGCTTGCGGCGCTGCGATTGTGCACTCCAAGGGAATCAACCTTAATTTCCTGGCCTCCGTGAAGCCTGGCAGTTTCCTTCCCGGCATAGAGAGCGGATACCACACGCCCTATGGCATCCCCCTTCAGGATGCCACTGCCGCTGGTGCCTGTTGCCACTATTATGTTCAGGTCCCGGAATATGTAAGGCGTCTTATCCACGGTATTGTATGAGTAATAGCCGGCCCACATTCCTGTGACCTTCTGTTCTGTGAGGGATGGGAAATATGACGTGATTATCTGTGATAAATTGTAGTCGTAGAAACTTCTTTCGGCCTCAGGATTTTCAGTGAATGAGAAATCCCTGTTGTAATCATCCGCAACACCCAGCCAGAGTGACCGGTATCTTGGTGCCGGCCTTATGTATACTCCACGGGACGGGACAATTGTGAAGGGCAGGACTCCGTCACTGTTTCTTTCCCAGCCGAAGAGGATCTTCTCAACCTCCTCCCCTCCTGTCTGGAATATCTGCCTCTTCTTTGGCCTGATATGGCTGTCAATACCGGTGGGATCAAGAAGTGCTGTTGTCCATGTGTCCGTGGCTGCAATGAATATGTCGGCAGTGAGATCCCCACGGTTCGTTTCGATTGTCCTGAGGGTCTTGTCCTGCCAGAGGAATGGCTCTCCGGGGAAATCAATAGGATTGACAGGCTGCAGCCTGAATGATGAGACCTCGGTGGAAAAGCTGAATTCAACGCCGATTCTGATGCACTCATCATAGTAGAACTGCGCAATGAGTTCCGGCTCTATTATTCCGCAATTCTTGCCAATGGCTGCAGATTCAATACTGGGCAGATTCATTATGCCTGCAGATTCTCCTGTGGGATTGAGGGAGAGATACGGGTAGGATGCAAGTTCATCCCTGTCAAGGAATTCAATTTTTGTCCGATCACTGAGCTCCATCAATAGATTCTTCCTTGGATCATTGGGGCCCATCAGGAACATGTATCCCACAAAATTCATCCCCAGGTCAAATTTCCCGGACTCCTGTATACTCCTGTACTGTGAAATTGTGGAGGAGGAAAGTTTGAAATTCTCATCCGAAGAGAAAAGGTCCCTGAACCCTGCGGCGCTTTTTGCCGTATTTCCCTGGGCAAATGTGGGGGCACGGTCCACAACAAGAATCCTCAGGTCTGGATTTTCCAGCTTCATGTGGTATGCAGAAGTCAACCCTACAATTCCGGCTCCTACTACAATGACATCATATTTTGAGAGCGGCACCAGTGGTAAGCGCCTGAAAAATAATAAATGTTCCCTGATGTAATGAAAATGCCAGGGGAGATCCCATCATGGCGCATGTCCGAGGTCTTCAAACAGTTCTGTGGAGAGGTACTTCAATCCATTGTCAGGAAAGAGAGTAACAACGTTCTTACCCCTGCCCATCTTCGCTGCCACATCCAGGGAAATGTGGAGTGCGCATGCAGAGCTCATGCCGAGCAGAAGGCCTTCTTCCCTTGCCGCCCTCCTGCCAGTCTCGAAGCACATGGCTTTCTGAATGTCATCGATCTCAATGACCTCATCCATGAGATCAAGGCGCACATTTCGGGAGGGGTTGGGTTCAGCTGGATTCCTTATGCCGTCTATCCTGACTCCCACCTTTGGTGTTACGCCTATGATTTTCACGGATGGGAGTGCTTCCCTGAGTCTAAGGGCAATTCCTGTGCTTGTTCCACCTGTTCCTATTGTCATGACCATGGCATCGATCTTCCAGTTCATCTGGTGCAGTATTTCACGGGCCGTAGTGTTGAAATGCACGAAGGGGTTGGCAGGCTCATGGAACTGGTCAAGGGAAACGAATTTCTCAGGATTTTGCATGATTAAGCGTTCTTTCTGCTCTATTGCGCCGGCAGTTCCCTTCGAGGCTGGTGTCAGGACAAGGTCGGCGCCATATGCCGATATCAATTTCCTGCGCTCAATACTTGCTCCCTCGGACATGACTATTGTTACACCATACCCCTTGGCCGCGCCCAGCATTGCCAGGGCTATTCCTGTATTTCCCGATGTTGCCTCGATGATGGTCTTTCCCTTTCTCAGTACCCCTGCAGCTTCGGCCGTTTCTATGAGCGACAGGGCAGTCCTGTCCTTGACGGACCCACCGATATTGAACCATTCCAATTTGGCATAGACATCCGCAGACCTGGGCTTCAGCATCTTTCTGATCCTGATCATTGGTGTGTTGCCTATCATTTCCGTGATTGATTGGAATGGTTCCGAATTCATGCACGTGCATAGATTATTCAGATATTACATTTTCAATTTCTGCTGCAGCAGGCATCATCATAATGTTACATCAAGCATTTATAGCAATTATTTCATGTCTGGTGATATGACAGGGTACAAAGACATATTTGTGACACCTGACTGGCTTCACGGAAATATTGGGAACCGCAACGTTGTTGTGATTGACTGCAGGTATGACCTGGGTAATCCTGAGAAAGCCATGGAGAGGTACCGGGAAGGCCACATACCCGGTTCATTCAGGCTGGACATGGAAGCTGATCTGGCTGGCAGCAGATCAGAGCATGGCGGCAGGCACCCGCTTCCGGATTTCAACGTGCTTGCGTTGAAACTCAGGAATTTTGGCATCTCTTCTGATTCCATGGTAATATGTTATGATGACGATCTATCCGGCGCATCAAGGCTGTGGTTCCTTATGAACTGCATGGGGCATGAAAACACAAGAATCCTGGACGGAGGAATAACCGAGTGGATAGAGGGCGGCCGCCAGCTTTCCACCGCCCCTGGAACGCCAAGGAATGATGGCACTTTTTTCCCTGCATCCGGTGAATTCCTGACCAGAATTGCGGACATGGATCAGATAAGGAGAAACCTTGATTCCCTGCAGATCATAGATTCAAGGGCCAGGCCTCGATATCTGGGTGAATTTGAGCCCATTGATCCCAGAGCCGGGCACATTCCAGGGGCAATAAACATCGAATACACGGCGGTACAGGAAAGGCCGGGAAAAATCCGGGAGCCTGCTGATCTTGAAAGGATCTATGCCGGCATAGCCAGGGAACCTGTGGTTTACTGTGGCTCCGGAGTCACATCCTGCGTAAATTTTGTTGGCCTCATCATGACAGGCAGGTCTCCGATGCTCTATGCCGGTAGCTGGAGCGACTGGGTCAGCTACGAAACAAACCCTGTTGCGTCAGGAGAGGAATGATTCACGACTATAAGCAGACACTGAATAACCGCATTGAGTGGCTTTGGGAATTTTCTTATACTGTTGACGGAATACGGGGTCATGGCTTACAGTGACGGCATCATACTGAGGGTTGCCGAGGCAAATTCAACAGATCCAGGAATGTCAAGGGTACGATTGGACGAAGAATCCAGGGTGGCCCTCGGTGCAGAGATTGGCGACGTTGTGGAAATCGAAAAGGACAAGAAGACCGTTGGAAGAGTTTACAGGGCAAGGCCTGAGGATGAAAACAAGGGCATAGTGCGAATCGACAGCGTGATGAGGAACAACTGTGGTGCGTCAATTGGCGACAAGGTCAAGGTAAGGAAGGTGCGCACGGAGGAGGGGAAGAGAATCACTCTTGCGCCAATCATCAGGAAAGATCAGCGGCTGAAATTCGGAGAAGGTATAAACGAATTCGTGCAGAAAGCCCTCATAAGAAGACCGATGCTTGAAGGCGACAACATAAGTGTGCCAGGGCTGACTCTTGCGGGGCACTCAGGCCTGCTTTTCAAGGTCATCAAATCCCAGCCCTCCAAGATGCCGGTTGAGGTCGGCGAGGACACCAAGATAGAGATCAGGGAAGAGCCCGCGTCCGAGGTTCTGGAGGATGTCTCAAGGATAAGTTACGAGGATATTGGAGGCCTGTCGGATCAGCTATCAAGAGTCAGGGAAATAATAGAGCTTCCGCTGAAGCATCCTGAGCTCTTTGAAAGGCTGGGGATTCACCCCCCAAAGGGAGTGCTGCTGCATGGCCCGCCGGGAACAGGCAAAACGCTCATTGCCAGGGCTGTGGCAAACGAGGCTGGAGCCAATTTCTTCTCCATCAACGGGCCGGAGATAATGAGCAAATATTACGGGCAGAGCGAACAGAAGCTCAGGGAGATATTCACCAAGGCAGAAGAATCGGAACCCTCCATCATATTCATAGATGAGATTGATTCCATCGCACCCAAGAGGGAAGAAGTCCAGGGAGAAGTTGAAAGAAGGGTTGTAGCCCAGCTTCTCACCCTGATGGACGGCATGAAGGAACGGGGACATGTCATAGTTATTGGCGCAACAAACAGGATTGATGCGGTTGATCCTGCACTGAGAAGGCCTGGCAGGTTTGACCGGGAAATAAATATCGGAGTGCCGGACAAGAAGGGAAGGAAGGAGATACTTGCAATCCACACAAGGGGAATGCCCCTGGGTATGGATGAGGATCGCAAGAACCAGTTCCTTGACGAGATCGCGAACCTGACCTATGGGTTTGTGGGTGCTGATCTGGCCGCCCTTGCCAGGGAATCCGCAATGATTGCCCTTCGCAGGTACCTGCCTGAGATCGATCTTGACAAGCCCATTCCCACAGAGATACTTGAAAAGATGCAGGTGAAGGATGATGATTTCAGGGAAGCGCTTAAGGCCATTGAACCGAGCAGCCTGAGAGAAGTAACCGTTGAGGTTCCCAATGTGACCTGGACGGATATCGGTGGACTGGACAGCGTGAAATCTGAACTCAGGGAAACAGTGGAGCTGCCACTTTCAAAGCCCGAGGTCTTCAAGAGGCTTGGAATCAGGGCTGCAAAGGGTTTCCTCCTCTATGGGCCCCCGGGAGTTGGAAAAACTCTGCTGGCAAAGGCCGTTGCAAATGAGAGCAATGCCAACTTCATATCGGTCAAGGGACCGGAGGTGTTGAGCAAATGGGTTGGCGAAAGCGAGAAGGCTGTCAGGGAGATATTCAAGAAAGCCAAGCAGGTTGCCCCCACCATAGTATTCCTGGATGAGATTGATTCCATAGCCCCCAGAAGGGGTTCCTATGGTGATTCCGGAGTCACGGAAAGGATCGTGAACCAGCTGTTGACCTCCCTTGATGGCATAGAGGTGCTACAGGGCGTGGTTGTGCTTGCTGCCACAAACAGGCCGGACATAATTGATCCGGGGCTGCTGCGGGCTGGCAGGTTTGACAAGATCATATATATCCCCCCGCCTGACGCAGAATCCAGGCTGAAGATACTGCAGGTGCATACCAAGGAGATGCCACTTGCAAAGGATGTCAACCTCAAGGAAATAGCACAGAAGACAGACGGTTATGTGGGTGCGGATCTTGAGAATCTCTGCAGGGAAGCCGGAATGGTGGCCTACAGGGAAAACCCGGATGCAACTGAGGTAGCCCAGAAGCACTTCATGAGCGCACTCAAGATCATAAAGCCATCTGTTGACGCAGAGGTCATAAAATTCTACCAGAGCCTGGCAGATTCAATGGGGAAGAGCGTCAGGGAAAAGAGAAAGGAGCTGCAGGATCAGGGACTGTACCAGTAGTCCCCTCCGTGCACAAAAAAACTTAAGCATGATTGACATGGAAGAACATATGTCCATGCGCAAATTTTCCTCCGATCTTATAAAGAAGTCAGTTATGACAGTTGAGGGGGAGCTCATAGGCACAGTGGACAACATCATTGTTGACACGGAGACCGGCGTAATAAAAAGTGTTCTGGTGAAGCCATCCGGCGCCAATAGATACGGTGATTTCCCCCTGGACAAGGAAGGAAGATACATGATCCCGTTGAAATCCATGAAGTCCTTCAAGGACGTCTTTGTTGTTGACATCGCAAGCGGGCAGAAGATGAGGACATCCTCCTGATCCCGGTGAATTCATGGCCAGAATAAGCCCCAGGAAGTTTCCTAAGTATTCAAGGAAGCATGCAGAGCACCCGCTTTTCACGGCATCAGAATTCACTGCGGGAATGCCTTCCTCCCCTGCAAATGTCATATTTGTCTACAGCAGAAGCCTTGCGGAAATGATCGCAGGAGATCTTGGGCTGACACACGTGAGTGAACCATATGGCGACAAGAATGCCGTAAGCGTGAGGAACTATTCAGATTCCGAAAGGTCGCTGTACCTCATGATGCCGGGAGCGGGAGCCGCCATGACTGCAACCGTTGCAGATGAGCTACACAGCCTGGGGGCAAGGAACTTCCTCATTCTTGGAATTGCTGGCGGCCTGTCCCTGAAGATGAACATAAACGACATTGTCCTTTGCCGGAAAGCTGTGAGGGACGAGGGTGTCTCCCATCACATACTTCCTCCGGCGCTCTATGATTACCCCAGCCCAGATCTTGTTGATTATCTGCGCAATGGCATGAGAAGCGCTGGCATGAAGTTCATGGCAGGACCAACCTGGACCATCGATTTCCCATATGCAGAGACTGTTGAGGAAGTGAGGGAATACAGATCAATGGGTGTCCTGACAGTGGAGATGGAGGCCGCAGCGCTGTTTGCAGTGGGCAAGGCCAGAAGATTCAGGACTGCGGCAGTATTCACCGTTTCAGATATCCTTGATGAGGAGAAATGGAGCGGCATCCACAGCCCCAATGAAGGGATGAGGCAACTCACCAGGGTTGCCAGGATATTCTCCCAGTTCCACCACTAGGTTCACTGCTGCGGCGGATTTGCAGCCTTCGGGACATACCGCAGAATGCCGGCCATTCCGCCGAATGCCTTTTGAAGCAGCTTCCCTTCGTCGCTGTTGCCGGATATTATCTCAACTTTCGCGCCCGAAGCGTCCGCAAGCCTGTAAAAGACTTCCACAAGATCTTCTTCCTCCTCAAGGACCATTGGCGTTGAACACTTGTCACAGATAACATTTCCGTCCGGCTTGGTCATGAGTTCGCGAGTGTTTCCGCATTGCGGACATCGGTACCTGTAGTGTACCTTGTTGAGGTCCTCTGAGATGATAAGCAGATCAAGGGACTTCTGCTCCAGTGCGTTCTTTATTGCAGTCTCGCCGTAGACACCGAGCCCGCCATCAGGTTTTCTGATTTCCATCATGAACCTGTTCATGAGGTCTTTTTCCTTGGCTATGCGCATCTCCTTCATTGTTTCGGAAGCTTTCTCAACAATTTCCCTCAGCCCGGTTTCATCTGTATATCCTATATCCAGCAGGTCCTTCACTTTGGCCTTGACCTCGTTCCGCAGGTAATCCTTCTCGAAGAAGTACTCCTTTGTTGCACCTGGCCCTCCAATGAACACCGCCTTGATGTCCTTTATGAGCGGAATGAAGGCATTGTTCGCAATTTCCCCAACCTTCTTGAAAAACTCATGGGCCGCGATCTCTATGAGCCGCTCATACCGTCGCGATGATTGCCCCCCCTGGTGATGCTTGCTTGGGACAAGGGACTGTTCGTTGGAGACAACCTGTATGGTTGTGCCGTTGAGGAAACCCACTGTGGCCTCCTTCCTGTCCATGACTATGAGACCGTATATCTCCTTCTCAACCAGGAACTGCTTGAGCTGCTCAAGGTGGAAGTAGGAATCACAAGTATACATGAAAGTCTGTATGGGTTCCGGCGGTTCAATAATCTTCACGTACATCTCGGTCTGATCGCCCCTGGTTGCCACGTGCCCAACGAAGAACACAAGACCTGTCTCAGGCGCGAACCTGTAGGACTTCAGCCTTGACATTATTGATTCTATTGCCGCCAGCACATTTTTCCTGGTTGACTTGGACTTGATGTTTGAGGATGTTGAATATTCTTCTCGCAGATACTGCACCACATCGGATATCTGCTTGTTTGGTGGAATATACAGTGAAACGAGTTCAGTTCCCCTGCCCTTGAGGGTCTCAAGCTCCTGCAGAGCTTTCTTGAACTCATACCTCCGTATCTGCATATCGT
>JAMCUV010000033.1 GCA_023379345.1 Thermoplasmatota archaeon | reverse complement strand
TCATTCCATGGCTTGAAATTCTGAGGTAACCATTCCTGCCAAGATCTCTGTATTTTCTTGCTCCTTGAAATGCCATTTGAGATTGCCATCAGTATCCGTGGCGGTTATTAATAAATTCTCAGTGAGGGGGCGGCATGTTTTTTTCATGGGCATCCTGGAATATGATATGTAATGCGCCATACGTCTTGAAAGGATTGCGTGTCAGCTCCATGCACACAGGTTAGCCGGTCAGTGTAGCGATCACTAGAAAACCTCAGACATTGCAGGGTGACCGGATCCCGATTCATAGTATGACACCATTGTGTTGATTGAAAACAGCTTTAAATAAGAATAATTTCATGTGGAGACGTGAGCAGGTATCATAACCGCAAGATGGCCAATCGTGCATCCAAGCCTGAACCCAAAGAAAAGAGGGGGAGGGATCGCCGGTTTGCCGTCATAGGTGCAGTACTTGTTGTCATAATCTTCGTGTTGCTTTCATTTCATTTTGGACTGCTCAAACTTCCGAATGGAAACGCCATTGCGGGTTCCAAATTGATATACCCATCATATATTGAAATAGGAGAATTCGCGAAAGTCAGCGATTCCAATCTTGGAAAGGCGAATTCAGTTAATGTTTATTTCCTGAGCTGGAAAGGGTGCCCAATTGGAGCAGCCGAGAGCTGGGTAATATATAGCTTCATACACAGCAATGGAATAGCAAGTGGAAATTCATACATAACTGACAATAACCATACAAGCGACCCGAATGATAGTTTCGCCAATACGCCTGGACTCCTGTTCACAAATTTCACTTCCTATTTTTCCGACCAGAAGTTTCAGTTCCACGTTGCATACGTCTATGGTGAATATATCAATATGAGCCTATCACAGGCAATATCCTCAGGGTCAAATGTCCTGAACCGTTCCTTTCCTGCCAGCATAAGCAGCGTCTTTTATTCTTTCCAGACTGGTGTTCCACTTGGAACGAGCCCCGGCGCATTGCCATCCGCAATTGCAAACAAACATCTTACAACATCCATAATTATTACGGGAAACAACGGGACATATTTGCTTGAAGGTGCGCTTTTCAGTCCCGGTGTATTAAGTGGATATACGCCATCGCAGGTTATGGCGACGATCAGCGACAATTCAAGTTCCGCACCATTCACATCCACAATAGGAAATGGAACAGCATATTTTGAAAAAGCCGTCGGATATGCCATGTCTTAAAACCTGTAAACGGGCGTGGAATTCCATGTTCTCTTCATATGACCACAGGTATGCATTTTTAACGATATTTCTTGAAATATTAAGATATTGATAAATCCTTAAATTATATCATAAGGATTTGCTCAAACAAATTCTTAAATAGAATGATTTTAATAGCGAATTGATTAAAAATGGAAAGCGAACCGGTTCCTAAACCTGAAAAGAAGAAGACCTGGCTTGGGATAGTGGTAGTAGTAGTGATAGTAGTTCTTGTAGGATCGTTTATTGGTCTGGATTACAGTCATCTATTCCCGTCATCAAGTCAGCAAGTACTGTATATTTATCCGGGAGTATCTGGCCCGGCCAACGCAGATCACCTGCTTGGGGGGTGTGTTGCAGCAATAGCAGCCAATGGCACAACTCCAAAAGCTTCTGAGCAGCTGGTTGCCTATTTGTTGACTCCATCGGTCCAGAAGAGCTTTGAGGTCAACACCGGTTTCATACCAGTTGATAATGGATCGTATGGACCATCACCCAGTTCTACCGTTCCAACAATATATGGTTCAAGCAGCCCAACTGTTACCGTGTACTACTATACAAGCATAAGCACTGCGGATGAAAGCTATGTGGGCACAGTAATAAGCAACTTTGAACACGCATATCCGAACATAAAAGTCCAATCAAGCTTCGTGAGCGCAACAAACATAGTGACAGCTGTACAGACAGAGCTGAAAGCCGCTTCACACGAGAACATAGTGATGACCATTGACAACCTTGATGTAGGAACATTGTTCTATAATGGCGATCTCATGAACCTCACAAGCGTAACTCCAACAATTACAGCAGATGCTGGAGTCATATCATCTGTAGGGCAGCTGAACAACTACGAAACACATGTATTCGGAGGAACATACTTCCTTACGCAGCTGGTTAACGTGCCACTTGTATGGATGGACTGGACTGCCATGACAAATGCAGGAATTACTTCTGCACCTAGCAATTACACCCAGCTATTCAATGACGCCAAGATACTTTACAAGAAATATGGTGTTGGAGAAGTGAACTTCCAGGGACACGGAGGTGCCAGCACAGCAACCGAGCTTTACCAGTGGATGGTTCAGTTTGGCGGCAATCCGATGGTATTCAACAGCACAGGCGATATAAGAGCAATGGAGTACCTCTACAATCTGTCAGCGTATCTCTCCCCTGATTACACAACATCTTACTGGGCAACATATACCGGTCTGGCTTCGAACAGCTACACAATGATGTATTATCAGTGGCCAGGATCAGTGAACCTGACTGCCCTTTCCATGAAGCCATACAACTCAACTGACACACCGTTGAACGTATCCCTTCAGTCAATGAAAGAGGGAGTTTTCATCAGGGACCCGGTTGTGTGGATTGATCAGTGGCAGGTCTACATGGACAACGCATGGACGGAAATCGTTGTGGACCACTCGACAACCACCTACAGCCAGATACCTGGCATCCTTTCACTTGAAAACAAGGATATGTACAACTATCTTTACAACACAACTGGAACAGGATATGGCCCCACTGTAGCTGCAGAATATGAAAACAACTATTTCCAGCCCATATCTGTCTAATTTTTTAATCCATATTTTTATTCTTTTTAATTAAGCGAGGATGCGGATATTAGTCATTATTTTTAACGCAGACAGAGGCTGATAGTCCTTGGAAAATAATTTTTGGGATTAATTCTTTACTGTCTCGATGAGGTTGCCGTTGCTGTCATATACATTGTATTTGCTGAGACCAAACTTGATTCTGGCGCCGATATTGTACTTCTCTGACACCCTTATGCTCACGGAGGATTTCACAAAATTGTTGGTGGGTTGCGTCATCTCACTTTCGTCTATGTCATCAAGGGAGAAGCCTCCTTCAGCTACAGCCGCGTTTCCCAGCCGGCACTGGACGTGATATGTATCCTCGCCCAGAGTGCATAGCTGCACAGTACCGGTGAGAGTGTCTGAATCCATGTTAACCCATGAATCCCTGAAACCTATTATGGTTCCAGATCTCCCAACATATTCGCCGCTTGTGAAGTTCATGGGATAATCACCAATAAAATCCCCAACCCATGTGCTCTTTGGCTCATTGAGTAGCTCCTCGTATGTACCTATCTGTTCAATTCCACCATTCCTAAGAACAGCCACCCGATCAGCAAGGCTTCCTGCTTCCGATTGATCGTGAGTCACGTAGACAAAAGTGTGCCCCAGCTCCTTCTGAATCTTCTTGAGCTCACTTCTTGCGACCACCCTTACTCTGGCATCCAGATTGCTCAGAGGTTCATCCAGCAGGAATATCTTTGGATCTCTCACCAGTGCCCGGGCCAGCGCAACTCTCTGTTTCTGCCCACCACTCAACAGAGTTACGTTCTTCTGAAGAACCTCAGCAATTTTCAGAGTTTCAGCTATTTCCTCCACCTTTCTTTTGATCTCTCCCTTGGATTTTTTTGCCATCTTGAGAGGAAAAGCAATATTCTGGAATGCTGTCATATTGGGATAAAGTGCATAATTCTGGAAAACCATGGCGATATCTCTCTTGTTTGGAGGGTTCTTGCTTATGTCCCTGCCTTCCATTAATATTTTTCCGGCAGTGAGATCTTCAATGCCGGCTGTGACCCTCAATAATGTGGTTTTACCGGTTCCTGAAGGCCCGAGAATCACCAGGAACTCACCATCATATATTTCCAGATTGAACTTGTTCAATACCTTTGTATTCCTGTAATATTTGTAAACGTTAACATACTGCATTTTAACATTCATCCAACAAGACCTCCTGACAGATACTGCCCCTTGAGATATTTCTGGAATACTGCCACCATGATTATTATTGGAACCGTGGCAATCAAAGCAAACGTGGCGGATTGTAACGGCAGATTCCTGCTGACGTAATTATAGAGAGTAACTGGAAATGTGGAATGAGTCGGCACTATTGGCGCCACTATGAAAGCATATGTGAACTCGTCCCATGAAGTCATCCACGACAGTATAAATGCAACCAGTATGGGGACCCTAATCAACGGGATCAGTACCCTTACAAATGTGGAGCCGAGTGAAGCACCATCCACCCTCGCCTGATTTTCCAGGTCTCTTGGCAAAGATCTGAAACCACCCATAATTATGAATACTGTGAGAGGGAGCACAACGAGCTCCTGCGCCAAGGCAACACCAAGAACCGTGTTGGTGAGATGTAGGGAATAGAAATACAGCGAAATTGGAATGGCTATTACCAGTCCTGGCATCATATTTATGATAAAAAGGAATGCAATGAGTTTATTGGATATTCTTGCTGTCAGTTTCGCAATGCCGTAGCCGGCAGGAACCCCGAGACCAAGCGCAAGCAGGCCGACTATGAAAGCAACCTCAAGGCTTCTTATCATGGGTCCCACCAGATCCACTTCCCTGAATGAATTTATGACATTCTGCAGGGTGATTATGAGCGGAAGCTGGATTGGATACATGACTCCGAACGTATACTTGGTGGGGACAAATGCAATTATTATCAGGACCCATAGTGGATAGAAGAATATCACTGCAAGAATCAGAACTGCAACATAAATGCCCGGAGAGGTTTTACTGGGCATACTGTTTTGCACCTCCTATTCTGAGGACGAGTATGGAATATACCATTATGATTGCAAGCAGGACTGTTGCGGCCGCATAAGATATGGGCCTCGTGGCAAGTGTTGAGTAATTCTCATAAATCAGAGTGTTGAGTATTAGAGGGTGATACCCTATGAGAACCAGAGGAAGAGCAAAGATGTTGAATTCGCTTACACCTCTCACAAGCAGGGCTATAGACAGGAGCGGTGCTATGTTGGGAAGCGTGATGTGAACAAATCTGCTGAGAGGCCCCGCCCCATCCATGGAGGCAGATTCATAAAGAGAAGGCGACACTGACGAAAGCCCACCATAAAGAATCAGTGCAACCAGTGGTGTATTCTTCCAGAAGTCAGAGAACATAACAACTCCAAGGTCTGACAGGGTGGAGGAGAACCACGTGACCGGCTTGAATCCCAGAGCGACAATTATGCCATTGGCAAACCCCCCCACATTCTGAAAAATCAAACTGAAGGCAAATGCGCTAACAATTGTTGACACGCCAAATGGAATTATGACTATTGTTGAGAAAATTTTGCTTCCCTTGAATGGCTTCACCATCACCATGGCTATTGCAAGTGCAAGCACAACCTGAATGATCAGGGCACCAACACTGACTATCAATGTGTTAACGATTGATGGGTACAATCCGTATCCCGGTAAGGACGCATAATTCCTGAGAGACAACTGCCCGTTGACGTGGAAACTATCATAAATAACCGTTATCGCTGGAAATATTGACAGACCGATTACATAAGCAATTGCAGGCGCAGCCATAAGTATGTATATCAGATACTTCCTGGACATCTTGAATGTGTCTCTAATAGATGGCTCCTCCTGCACTTCCATATTTCTCCTTATGAGCACCGAATGATATATATTTTTCCGATTGGAGGCAGCGAATCAGAAGAAAAATAAAGAAAACGGATTGCTGAAATCACATTTTCACATATTTTATTCACAGACGTTAATTCACATATGCATAATTCCAGCTGCTTGTTATGGCATACTTCGGTCTCTTGGCCCCATTCCTAAGAACCAATTATCGTTCAAAAGGGAACAGGGAAATTGGACAGGTCAATTTGGTCATAATTTAGAAATGTATTTTGCAATGGAAAATTCTCATCGGCCATAATATCCTTCTCAGAGGACATCCGAAGAAAATGAAGTTAACTCTGTGGAGGACCATTATTCCTCCCTTTCCATGGTTACGTTCTGATTGTTCACGACAACCTTGAATTTCTCCCCGTGCCAGTTAAAATGCCTTAGTGTTATTTCCTTTATATCCTCTGGCAGATGCGGATTGAACACCGACTTGAGATCATTGCTTCCATCACTCCAGATAGACATTCCCACCATCCCTCCCAGAAGCGACATGATGAACATGGAGGATGACCATCCCTGAGCAAACTGTCCTGTGGGTGTGGGCTGGTCTGATGCATATGCCTCGTTTATTCTACCTGGGTCCGTTGAGTGAAATGCGTTTTCAGCGAATGTCTTGATCTGGTCATATCCCTGGTCGAAGAATCCCTGCCTGTATGCAGCAATTGAAAACCATCCTGTCATGAGCGGCCAGACCATGCCGGTATGATAACCTCCATCGTATTTCCCATCTTCAACCGACATTGACCGGACTCCCCACGGGGTCATCATGTCATTTCCCCGCAATCTCGAAAATTGTTCCTTCACTCTCTCGTCATGGAGGAACATTGCGGGAAGAAGCAACATTGCACTCTTAACTCTGTGTGCAGAAGTTGAATCTATTGAATCTATGAACTCCTGTCCACCGAAGAATTCCTCAAGATATCTTTCCCTTGCAACCTGCAGGTCTCTGCTATTGAACCTGCTGCCAAGCGATTCAAGCACCGCTATCCATAGCGCGTTGATATCCACGCATTTCCCATCCCTCTGTGACGCCCATGTCTCTGGCCATCCTATGAGACCCCTTTTGAAGTCGTTCTCAAGGAGCATATCTCCATCAGTGTCACAAGACATGGAAAATCCCAGAATTTTATCTTCAACAGAATCCGGGAACGGCCCGTAGCCCCAGTATTTCAGTGAATGATTACACAGGATCCACAGCAGGTTGCTGTCAATAGACATGAAACGGGTGTCCGTGCTTGTTCTGGAAACCTCATATTCCTGATTTCCAGAATTGAGGGCAATCTCATGGGGAATCTGGCCGTTCCTGGAATGATTCAACAGTGTCTGCATGTGCTTCACTGTTATTTCACCAAGTCCGCACATGTTTGCGGCCAAGCCCATCCACAACCCATCCCTCCCGAAGAACCATGAAAATACGGGAAACCCTGCAAACCATCCCGACCCCACACCGGTCTCAGAATAGAACTCCAGCAGATCGTGTTTAGCCCACAGGAATAACTTATCCAGTTTTCCGTTCCCGGTTTCCACCAGCAGAGAATCCATGATTCCCAGATGATATTTAATGGATTGATCAAATTCGTTCTCACGTTCTGCAACATCATCGGAAGATATGGTCATGTGCAGCAGAGTGAAATCCGCGACCAGAATGGTGAGATAACCTTCAGTTAGACCATAGGAAACAATGCCATTCGATTCAACATTGAAGAAGGTCGCGCCATTGGTACTGACTACGTAGAGCCGTTCCCCATCCCGTACAATATGCGCATCCTTGCCTTCGTCGGTGGCTGGCCATGCGCTTCTGTGATCCACTTTCAGCTTCACTTTAATGGAGTGCCGTTCGTCAGCACGAAACCATATGGATAGCAAACCCCTGTCTGCAAGCACGTAGTCCAGGCGATCCATGCTGTCGTATTCTCGGTAAATATAGCCAAGTCCCCTGACATACTTCCTGATCACCTCGGCTGCTGAAACGTTGTCCATGAAGACTCTGAATTCCGAGACGTGGCCTTTTCCATCCTCCCAGAAGCCATTACGGGTCCGACGGAAATCCGTTGGAAGTACTTCCCCGTTTATGCATGAAATGAAATGAGATTTTTTACCCTTGATCATGCAGTGGTTGAAACTATCAAGCCTGTCGTCGGGAATCTTAACCCAGTATTCCATGTGAGTGGTATTGGACGATTCGTCAAGTTTCCTGCACTGATCCATCAGTCTTTCTACAGTCTGGCGTGAAGTAATGCTTTCTATTCTGACCACAAAACAGTAGCTAATTTCTGACTTAATAATTGTGCCATGGGCGATCCTTGAGGATTCATGGGAATGCTTTATATTCAGGTAAATGCATTCAATACTGGTGACTTGAATTACATCCACTCCTGAAAGGATTACATTGCCCATCAATGGGAGAGATGTTCCCGTGGTGCTGGGGAGCGGCACAACAGACCACATCCTTGATGCCGCGGGAAAATATGACAGTGTGGTGTTCATATCAGGGAGTTCCGCCATGGAAAAATTCTCCCGTTATATTCCTGACCTGGATTCCATAAGGGGAGATCTGACCAAGATCACGCTGAACGAGGGAGATAACCTCAAGAACGTGCGCAATTACCAGAAGATAGTAAAGGTGCTCATAGACAGGAACGTATCCAGCGATTCCCTTGTAATAGCGCTTGGATGCGGTGAAGTTCTGGATCTTGCGGGGTTTGTTGTATCAACATACAGGGGAGGCATGGATTACATCCCAGTTCCCACAACGCTGCTTGCACAGATAGGAAATTCTGTATCTGGACTTGCAGGCATCAACTTCTCAAATCATGAGGATGTCATATGCAGCAGATCCACTCCATCCGAAATAATTGTTGATTCCCACTACATAAGATCACAGACCAATGATGAGATCAGAGACGGATTTGTGGAAATGGCCAGGTATGGCCTTGTGGCAGACCACTCCATGATAAGCATGATAATGACCGCAGAGGATGTCCGTTCCTTCAGGGAATCCGAAGGCATTTGCAAGATCATAGGAAAGGGGATGCGCATAAGGGCGGAGGAGATGTCACTGCATGCCGGGAAAAAGAACATTGCCACTGATTTCGGGAAGACCATAGGATCAGTCCTTGGGGAAATACACAGGAACAAAGTGACGTACAGTCAGTATATGTCCACCGGAATGCTGATGGAATTCTTCCTCGCCGAGAGGTCCGGAATATCTGTGAAGAACCAGCGTGATACCCTCAATTCAGTTCTTGACAGATTCGGCATAAAGAGATCGTCACTGAAGGAAGCGGGTATCGAAACCATAGTCAAGAAACTCAGTGAAAGATTCCCGGGAGAACGCAGCACCATTGATCTCCTTGTGCCTGATGAACCCGGAAAGAGCCAGAGGATTGAGATAGGCAAGGATCGCCTCTTCTCCCTCCTGAGATCATACACGGAACTCTATGAATTCATACCATCCCAGTAAATACAGACTGCCTTCCAGGCACCATGATGAATATATTTACAAGTAATTCATATGGACGAACATGCTGCTTTTTGAAGATTACAGGAAGAAACTTATAGAGAGTATCAGGTCACTATATCCTGAGGTGAGGGACAATGACATCGCGCCTGACCGAACAGGGCATGCAGACCTGGCCCTGAGGGCATTCTCGCTCCTCAGGAAGGGTGACGTGAAGATTGAGGAGATTGTTTCAAGGATTACCGGTGCACTATCAGGAGAGGACTACATTGCTTCCATAACATCATCAGGCGGCTACATAAATTTCACCCTGAATCCCAAGAAGCTAATGGAAGCCATCTCCAGCGAGATATATGGCACAGACCGGTTTCCTGACATCTTCCAGGATCCTGAACGTGTTTCGGTTGAGCACACCAGCACCAACCCCACTGGGCCCATACACATCGGGAGAATCCGGAACTCCATAATTGGCGATTCCATTTTCAGGATTCTTTCCAGATACGGTTATAGGGTAACCACACAGTATTTTGTCAACGATTCAGGAAGGCAGGTTGCATCACTCTATGTGGGCTATAAGAAATTCGGCCAGAGTGATTCCCTCACTACTGAGAATCTGCTGAAGGCATACCAGAGAATGCACAAAGAAGTGGAGGCAGATCCCGGCCTGGAAAAGGAAGTGGATGAAACCATCAGGCAGTACGAGGCTGGAAAACAGGAAGTCATGGACGGAATAAGGACAATCTGCTCCGTGATACTTGGCAGCATAAACGGCACGCTTGAGAGGCTCGGGATAAAGATAGATGATTACACATGGGAATCCGATCTCATCAGGAACGGGGATGTGAACAAGGTGCTGGAAAGCCTTGAAGATGAACTTGAGGATGAGGGAGGCGCGAAATACGTTTCAAGCGGAGGGAGGAAAATGTTCCTGACGCGAAATGACGGCACATCCCTGTACTTTTCCAGGGATATAGCCTACCACCAGTACAAGATGGATAATTTTGACTGGATCATTGATGTCCTTGGGGAGAACCACAAGGAGCATGCGGGCCACATCAGGTACGTCATGAAGGATCTCCTTCACAGGGATGGCAAACTGGACTTCGTGTTCTACTCATACGTTTCACTTGAATCAGGTAAGATGACAACCCGTGGAGGAAACATTGTGACTGCAGACGAACTCCTGGACAGGGCCATTGAGGAATCATTGAATATCGTGAGGAACAAACGCAGCGAACTCCAGGAATCAGAGCTCTCCAGAATTGCCCAGGCTGTGGCCACATCTGCCGTAAGGTTTCACATTGTGAAGCTCAATTCCAACAAGCAGATGGTCTTCAAATGGTCAGAAGCCCTGAGTCTGGAAGGAGATTCCGCGCCATTTGTCATGTATTCATATGCCAGGGCAGCCAGTATCCTGCGCAAAGCTGGAGATACAGACATCAGGCCTGAAGGAGATTACGGTAACCTGGAAGCGCCTCTGGTTAAGAAAATGTATGAATATGCATATGTACTCCATGATGCAGCATCAGGGCTCAAGCCTGAAGCCATTGCCAACTATCTGCTTGAACTCACCAGAACCTTCAACGACTTCTATACAAATTGCCCTGTGCTGACATCTGAAACACCAGATCGTGGAAGAAGACTTGCCATTGTCAGGAACTTCAAAAATATAGTGAAAGATGCTGCATATCTGGTTGGAATAAATGTTCTTGAAGAGATGTGATCTCTTCTAAAAAAATTATTTCTTCTTCTCGTCTTTCTTTGCCGGCTGTTGCTTGGGCTGCGTGGCGGGCTGTGTTGTCTTTGTCTTCTTTGAGCCCCTCGATGTCAGCCTGTAGTATGCGAATGATATTACTATGATCACGGCTATGACGCCCACTATGATGAGTGGTGTCTTGTAGGCCGGAGGATTAACGCTGTGTGTGAATGTATATGCGCTTGTGTCTGCAAAGAATGAAGGCTCAGTGCTGTTTGTTGCCTTGAATACGAAAGTTACGCTACCTGAAGCCGGTGAAGAGAAGTTGAAGTCCACGGATTTTGTTGTTCCCACTGGAAGGTTTGTGTACGAATGGCTGGTGACGAGCTTCCCATTGACGTAAAGGCTTATTGTGTAAGATCCCGCATTTA
>JAMCUV010000032.1 GCA_023379345.1 Thermoplasmatota archaeon | reverse complement strand
AACTGGGCAATAAATTCCTTCATGAATTTCATCTTATATGCCTCTTCATTTCCCTCATCATGTTCTCAAAGGTTGGAGCTAGCCCAGTGTAGACAAGTGCCCGCAGTACGGGTTCATCGATGGGTGATGGTAAGTTGGACAGGAATTCCATAAGATTTATCCGAGTCGAGACCTGCAATTGATAATTGGTTGAAATGTGATAAATATCATAAATGTCTCTTATATAACGGCGGTCGTTATAAGCTAGCATTTTCTCATTGATAAACTGGTCGGCTGTCAGGCTTAAGACCTCAACATGACTTCCATCACTGAGTTCATACGCCATCTGATTGCCTGCCACAGTTGATACATGGTTGACTCCGACTCTCACCATTGCATTATTGTTCTTTATACTTGAGAATATTACATTTCCGTTATCTTCGATTCTTAGAAATGACAGGCCGTGTGACACAACTGATTCCTGAAATTCAGTCAATATTTCTGGAAAAGACTGGGAATAAAAATCAAGCTCCTCAGAAAATCTCTTACCTTCATAGCATCGCCAGATGGCTGTACCCCCATGGAAAACCAATTCATCTGTCAGCGAATAGAGAATATCTATAATTTCGTCCTGGAGAAGGGCAATCTGAACCTGAGATTGTTTTTTAAGTTGCTTTGCTATGGGTAATTTCACTATATGTAATTAACGCTAGATATACAAATTTATATCTCCGGTTAATTCATACCCACTGCCAATACATTTCATAAGATTACTAACGTTATGCCTAATTTCTCCGGCATAAGGGATGGGATAGCAAATTTATGCCACTTGATTTCGAGAACCATGCAGCAAAACTATGTATGTCAAAGGGTGAGCATGCCACCAGTAGACAGCAATTTGATTCGTAATTATTGACTGGGGCGCATGTTTTCCCATTTTATATATTCCAGCACCCTTGGAATGTTGATTTTCATTGGGCAAACTTCCCTACATCCTCCAGAGTGTGTGCAGTACTCTGCCGTTGCATAGTCCCCGTTGACAATGGCAGTCCACATAGCCCCGGTAGGTCCACCATAGGGCTGCCGTCCCCATTCCTTGCCCAGTACTCTGTATACAGGGCAGGCGAAATAACACCGTCCACACTTTATGCATAGAAGTGCTTCTTTCATGGATTCGTCCCTGCTCGCTTCCATTCTCCCGTTGTCAAGAAGGATGACATGAACCTCTTTCGGCCCAGTTGCCGGGCTCACTCTCCTCAGCTCTATATCTGCAGTTGAGCTTGGGCCAGATGTTATGTTAACATATGTTGGGGGATAGAGACCTGCATATGCCGACTGGACCATTGCCTCCTTCATGGCATCATTCAGGGTCGGCACAATCTTGTCAATTCCGGTTATTATGATATGAACCGGAGGAAGCACCGTATCGATGCGTATGTTCCCCTCGTTTTCCACAAGTACCACAGACCCTGTGTCAGCCGAGATTGCATTGGCACCGGATATGCCAATGTCGGCCTCCATGTATTTCCTTCGCAAAAGCTGCCTCACTGCAGCAACAATCTCCTCCGTGGTGGATCTGTCTGATAGCTGCAGGCCAAGCTCCTTATGAAGCATCCTGCCTATGTCCTCCCTTGTCATGTGCAGTGACGGAAAGACAATGTGTGATGATTCATCTCCAGAAAGCTGAATCAGATATGCCCCGAGATCAGTTTCTGATACCGAATTACCGGCTTTCTCAAGAGTGCTGATAATGTCTATCTCATGTGCCACGTTTGACTTTGCCATGACTATTTTTCGGCCCGTGCCCACAATCTTCTTCAGTATGTCCCGGGCTTCGTCAGTTGTTCTTGCAAGGTATGCCCTGCCTCCAGTTGCCTCTACAGATTCCATGGTCTGCTTCACATATGAATCAAGATCGGCAATGACCCTCAGCTTTGCATCCCTTATTTCATCCGCCATCTTGGAAAGGTATGGATATTTCTCAAGGATGGAATCAACCTTAGGCACGTTGTTTTCCAGGGCACGTTCAATTGCAATGCTCCAGGTGCTCATTCAATCACCTCCGCCAGATCCTTCATGCCGCTCACGTATGGCTTAAGGTTCTGGTAGCAGAGCGGGCATGCCACCATGACGTTCTGTGATACGGAAAGCAGTTTCTCGGCCCTGTATTTTGCTATGCTGTCGCTGAGGTCCATATTGACAGGCCCCAGGGGCCCTCCACAGCACGTGCCAAGGTCCCGGCTAGTGACCATCCTGTCCTCAATGAGCTCAACTCCTGCGGTGCCGGCGATTTCCCTTATCTTGCCCCCAATGGTGTCATATCTGGTATACAGGCATGGATCATGGAAGACAAATTTCCCCCTGCCGGAATATTTCTGGATCAGGGTGAGGTAATTATGGACCTCCATATCTGCTCCGAAATGCTCCTTAAGCCTGTTCATTGCATTTGTTGTGTGTGGATCCACAGTTATTACCTGCTTTACCCCATGATCTTTCATCAGTTTCAGCACCCTGGATCCGTATTCCCAGAACTGGTCAAGCATGCCAAGTTCCAGCAGTAATCCTCCGCTGTATGGCTCATCATCATACAGATAACCGTGATCGATGCCGTTCTTCAGGAGCAGGTTTGATATGTTTGAAAGAATCCTGTAGCCTCTCCTGAGATCATCCCTGTCAGGCTTTATGAAGAACTTCCCCAGTGATGCAAGCCTTGCCGATCCTCCCATCCTTGCAAAGGTTGAAAGGTGCTTTTCGTATGCCCTGAAGAGGCTGGAAAGCTGGTACATGAATGATGTGTATATGATTGTCTCCCCGCCCTTTTTGAGTGTATCGGTCCAGGCACTGCAGACTGACCTGTCGATGGGAAAAGGCACATAGTTCTTCATGAGGGAATCCATCATCACGTCCCGTATACTTTCAAGCTGCTGGAACATCATTCTTCCCTGCCGATCCTGCACTTCTCTGCCTTCAACGCTCATGCTGCCCCACTATCCCATATTCTGGAAACACTGGCCTTTGCATTCAGGAGAATGTGTTCTCAAGCCTGCCAAGGCCCTCTATCTCTACTGATACTCTGTCACCGCTCCTGATCCATACCCTCCTGTCCTCAGGCATCCCGAGTATCACGCCCTCGGGGGTTCCAGTGGAGATTATGTCGCCGGGATGCAGTGTCATGAATCTTGAAATGTAGCTGATGAGGTAAGAGCAGGAGAATATCATGTATGAAGTATCAGAATCCTGCCTGAGTTCCCCATTGAGCCTGGTCCTTATGGTCAGCTTCTGGGGATCCCTGATCTCATTTACTGTTGTTATGAACGGCCCGCATGGAT
>JAMCUV010000031.1:2674-6558 GCA_023379345.1 Thermoplasmatota archaeon | reverse complement strand
AATCCCGGCACCCGCATGAAGATTTTTTGATGCGGATTCCAAATTGACATGTGAATTAATGTTGCGAATATAATGGAACAACCATAACGAGGAATTGCAGGTCGGTCCAGTTAATAATTGAAAAAAGATGGATTATGGTTATTCCTTGATAAGGTCTTCCCTAACAGTTTCTATGTGGAGGTCTCCGCCTGCGTAGTCCACATATATGTTCTTCAGTTTAAGGTATTCCTCAATGCCATGCTTGCTGCCCTCTCCCGCCTGGCCTGTAAGCCTGAACCCGGTGTGGTAGCCCTGTGATGCCTCCGGTCCTGGCATGTTCACATAAAGTTCGCCAAACCTTATGCGCTCGAAGGCGTCAAAGATCAAATTCTCATCAGATGTGAAGAGATAAGATGCGAGTCCGTACTTTGAATCGTTTGCAAGCTTGAACATATCATCCCTGGATGTGACTTCCATGGAACCCACAATGGGCCCGAATATCTCATCCTGGAATACTGACGAATCCTGGGCCATACCCTCTATGACTGTTGGAAGGAAGTAATATCCATTGGCAGTTGGTCCTGATAATTTTGGCGTGCTTCCCCCGGTATCAATCTTGTATCCGCTTGACTTTGCGTTTTCAACAATGGCCTCCATGTTTCCCAGAGCCACTTTGTTTATAAGTGGACCCATGTCGGATTTCTTTGGGTCTCCAGTGACAATTGAGGAAGTAGCTCTCTTCACCATGGACATGAACTTGCCATAAACGTCCTTATGAACATAAAGGCGTTCCGCTGCGATGCAGGATTGCCCAGCGTTCCAGAACTTTGCCCACAGGAATGTTCTGAGCGCATTCTTGAGATCCGCGTCCTTCCATACCATGAAGGGAGCCTTGCCACCCAGCTCAAGGATGAGCTTCGACATGTTTGCCGATGCTTTCTGCATTATTCTCTGGCCGGTTTCGGTTGAGCCTGTCAATGTAACCAGTGCAGCTTTCTTGTGTGATACAATATAATCACCGATCTCAGAACCTCTTCCGGGAACAAAATTCAGTACGCCTTTTGGAATACCAGCTTCCTGAAATTTCCTGACGATCCATTCAGCAGTATAAGGGGTATCGGAACTTGGTTTGAGCACAACTGTATTGCCAGTGAGCAGTGCAGGGGCGAGCTTTCTGGCAACCATAGCCGCCGGGAAATTCCAGGGGGTGAGAGCCACGACAACCCCTAAAGGAACCTTATACTGGAAGATCTTTCTCTTTGGGGTCTCGCCTTCCACTACATCTCCAGTAATTTTTCTTGCAAATTCAGCGTAATACTGCATCTGGTCAAGAACTCCATCAACCTCCTGCCTTGCTTCTATGGGTATCTTACCATTCTCCCTGTAAAGTAGATTTTCCAGCTCTCCCCTGGATCTCTCAATAAGTTCCTTGGCCTTGTAAATATATTTTGACCGAGGAACTGATCCCAGTGCTGACCATGTTTCGAAGGCTTTCGACGCTGCCTCCATGGCCCTGTCCACATCATTCTTTGATGCTGCAGGAAATTCACCCATAAGCGTACCGTCAACCGGACTGAACTTCTTTAGTTGTTCTTTATTCTCCGCATCGATCCATTCTCCGTCGATTAATAATTTCATATTTTCGCATTGTCTTATTGCATAAAACTATTTGCAATTGGTAATTTCCCAGCACTTTTTCAATTTATCCAGCAAGGCAAAATAATATAATGATTGTTGTCGATCCTCCCTGAAACATGGATAGGAAGACCATCGCTGCAGTATCATTGATTGGACTTGCAGCTATATTCATAAGAATACTCCCCTCATTAAGGGCTTTCGCCATTGGAAACGATTTCGGGATTTATTATACTATACTTCAGGAGTTCGTAAAAAGTGGAAAGATCATGGACACTTTCCCTTCCCCGTGGGGAGGTGCAGGATATGGCGACTTCCCTGTGATGTACTGGATTATAATCGCATTCTGGAAAGTTACCGGAATAAGCTACACACTGCTCCTGGTGAAGATTCCCCCAATTTTTGGCGGACTGGCTTCCATAATTATTTTCTTCATAACATACAAAATCACAAAAAATTCAGCCATTTCCCTGCTGGCAGCACTATTTGATGCCTTTAACCCAATCATAGTGTTCCAGACATCAATTTCATCCATCCTGGTATTTGGCCACTTTTTCGGGCTTCTTACGGTTCTCTTCTTCCTTTACTATATGGATGATTGGAGGTACTACCCTGCAGTGTTGATTTCATCTTTTCTGCTGGTAATGTCACATCCACTCTCAACTTACATGTACGTTCTGGCTGTTGTGGGGATTACACTGATTGGCCTTTTCCTCAACCCAAGGCTGAAGAACCGTCTCCGTTATGCAGCTTTCCTCTATCCGTTTTCGGCTTTCATTTTTGCATACTGGTATGTGTTCTTTCCCAACTTCAGCGGTTTCCTGAGCGGGGGAATACTACATCTTCCTTCCAGTATCATCATTGCAGGATTTTTCTTGATCATAACTATCGTCCTGTTCGCACCAACTAACCTATTGAAGCCCTTCATTGAGAGGATTGAGGCATCCCGGCACAAGATGTACCAACCACTCATTTATGCCTCACTTCTAATCTATTTTGCAGCTATTGGCATTTCAATTCCACTGCTCTACGTGATCCTTCCCTCATTCTCTGTCAGGGATATAATAACAATTTTGCCTCTGATGATGGATGGCGGCCTTGCCATCATGGGTCTCAACATGGTCTCCGGCAGGGCCAAGTATGTTACAACAGGTTGGCTTGTGCTGATGTTCATATCTTTCATATATTCTCTTGTTACCTGGAACATGATACTGTATCCAGGAAGATACTTTGAATACCTGTTTGAACCTCTTTCCATACTTGAGGCTGTTGGAATATATGGCATTCTTCAACATGCAAGATCTTCTCTTGTTACGGATTTCGGATTCAGGAAGAGGAAAGGATTCGTGCAGACGGTCCGGATACTGGAAGCGCGTGAAGCGAGTCTGAAAGGTTACATTGTTAAGCAGCTGAAACGCGCCAATGCGCAGCTCAAGACCCTGAGAATAAATAACGTGAAGTCATTTGCTGTAATTGGGCTTCTAGTGGTTGTTCTTGCCTCCTCAGCTGCAACTCCATACCAGGTGCAGAAGGTTGTTACTCCATCCGGGAATCAGTCAATCAACATCCCGGATTATAATGCGGCTGTATGGCTTGAGCATAACGCAAGCAGGAATTATTCAGTGGCAACGGACCATATCCTGGGCCTTTTGCTCAGTGGTTATAATGTTTCCAGCAGCTTTGAAAGCATATACTATCTATGGAATTCCACCGGCGTTAACGTATCAGTATTGCATGAACTCATGGGGGATTCATATTCCTCCAGATACAACTACACTTCTGTTGGTTACATATTGATTGACAACTATATGTTCAAGAATGGCGTATGGGGCTACGATGGCCTAACGGATCCATACATTCACCCTATACCTATGGACAACGCGAGTTTTCTAAAGTTCTTTTCAAGGCCATTCCAGCCAGTGTACTTTAATTACACCTCATCATCCAGCTGGGCAATTGTGTTTCAGGTCAACTGGTCAGCAATAGATGCAAGCTATAGTCTTAGTATATCACCGGTGCATTCCTTATCTTCTCAGGGGAACATAACAGAATCGGAAGTATGGACCATAATCAATTCAGGAAACAGCGTCGAAAAAAGTCAGCGTTAATCTAATGCCTAACAGATAAGGCAGAATATTCAAATAGCCTGTTTTTAATTCCTTTCCATGTCTGCTGAAAAGACATTCTATACGATAATCGCTGTAATAGTGGTGGTTGCAGGTATTGGCATTGGCGCTGCTTATTATGACAGTGTTTCAAGTGTCCATGCT
>JAMCUV010000031.1:0-2604 GCA_023379345.1 Thermoplasmatota archaeon | reverse complement strand
ATGGGAACGCTACCAATGGATATGGCGGTCATCACGGACAGCCTGCTTACTTTGTGCTGGAACCTAATGGCACTCTAGGCTCATCTGCAAGCATAACACTTCCAAGTCACCAGCTGATATCACTTACCATAATTGATTACGACAGTGGTACAGCGCCAGGGCTCGGAAACGCAACAAATTCAACAGCTAACGGTGGAGTTCAAAATAACTCATACTTCGCAAAGGTAGTGGGAACCATCGGAGGAGTAGAATACATTTATAACGGAACAGCCTCTGCTGAAAATGCAACTGTCACCACCAATGTAACAAATGGAATTTCTATAAACAAAGGTGCTGGATGGGCGGTCAAATCCCTCCCTTGGATTGGAGGCGCGTCCGGTGGGTATATGGTAACCCACACTTTCACCATTCTTAGTGGTTCATCTATTGCAGTGAATATTCCATCGTGGGCTGGAAATAACCCAAGTGGTGGAACAGTCACCCATGCGTCCTTCTATCTTAATCAAACTGCAGGAACAACTCTTAGCTGGCAGTGTTTTGCCCCATGTGGAACTGGACCTTCAGGATGGGACGGCGCAATGGCAACAGCCGGTTGGATGATGGGGACCATCACCGTCTCATAATTATTCGGTGAAATGCGATGAATGGAAAGAACGATACGGATGAGCCCGCTGACAAGGACAGAAGAAATTTCTTCAAGTTCCTTGGAGTGGCTGCGATTGCTGCCGGTGGTATAGGGGCACTGAGGGGTGTATTGGAGAATGTGAGCCCTCCCATTACGGCCGCATTCAGCTCCTTTCCCACTCTGTTACTTTATTCCCAGAGCGGCAAACCAATCAGCACCGACGACCTTACGGTAAATAATGCAACAATTGTGCTTTTTGATTATCCTCTCCAGAACGAGCCAAATTTTCTTCTCAGGTTGGGTGACAGTAATAATGTTGATATGGCAATAGAACCTACAACCGTGAAAATACCTGCTACCGGCAAAACCTTCAAATCGCCAGGTGGAGTTGGGCTACACAACTCAGTAGTGGCCTCAAGCGCTATTTGCCAGCACCTTGGCTGCATACCGCCAATAATACATTTCTATCCACCATCATCGCCTTCATATCCTGGCAAGATACACTGCAACTGCCATGGCAGCACGTACGATCCCTACTCAGGGTTTTCGGTCGTTAATGGACCCACTACACATCCATTGCCAAACACAGTTCTGTCATATGATTCCGCAAAGGATCAATACAGCGTAACGAGTCTGGTTGGTCCAACCATATATGGCCATTCCAGCGATTTGAGCGGAGGCAGTCAGCTTCCCTCCTCAACATATACAGAAATTACAACGTTAACTCCTACAAGCTGAGGTGCAGTTATGCCGAATGAAAAAAAGGAAAACATGATTGAACAGATAATGAACGAACCCCAGCCCATACCACGTAAAGTGCCAGATTATATGAGGTCCAAGGGCGGTGGCTGGTTCTGGACCGGCGCAATGGTGATGTTTGCATTTCTCTATGAAGTTATCACCGGCCTTATTCTGCTGCTTTACTATGAACCTTCAAATGCTTACGCAAGCACCGAGGCATTTCTTTCCAGCACCCCATTTGGATCATTCATCCTTACAACCCACCTTTACGGTGCCTACGCAATGGTAGTTCTGGTCTACATACATCTCCTGAGGAATCTTTACGAGGGCGCCTACAAACATCCAAGAGAAAGCCAGTGGCTCACCGGTGTTCTTCTTCTGATAACAACACTTGGTGCAGGATTTTTCGGTTATTCAATGAGCGGAGATGTGCTCTCGGCCGATGCCACTGATGTGGGCAGAGGCATAGCTGGCGGTTTTCCAGTCATAGGAAACTGGATCCTCGGGATATTCTTCGGAAACGGCACTCAACTTTCCCTGTTTTCGCGCATGCTTGCCTGGCACATCATACTGGTTGCTACTATAGGATTGCTTTTTGCGGTGCACTTCTTCATGGCGGAATACAACACCATCATGCCAAAGAGGGAAGAATCCGACTATAAGGCTCCTGCAATAGATCATGATGATGGAAGCTACAAGCCCTGGTACCCTTACAATCTCTTATACATGATTCAACTGATGCTTCTGACCTTCGGAATAATCATAATAATACCGTCCATTCTGGCATTGCTGCCCGGTGTACCTCCCCTGTTCTCTCCGTTCCCACAGGTATCGCCAACCAGCCCGCTAGCAGCAAGTGTCCCCGCATATCCACCATGGTTCCTTCTATTTGTTTACAAGGAGCTGGATTTCAAGTTTGCTCAGTCCTTAACACCATTCTGGGCCACAGTGATATTTGCAGGAATGCCGCTGGTCTATCTGTTGATTTTGCCATACGTGGATAAAAGCAGTTCATTGAAGATGAGGGACAGGCCCATAACAGTCTCATTCGCAATCCTTGGCACGGTTTACCTTGCCAGTCTTTCTCTGTGGGGAGCACTTACTCCTGGTGTTGCAATAGCAAACTGGAAGGTTGCGCTGTTCTTCTTCCTGCCTGGCATTGCAATCATTTCACTCACCTGGGTTATAGCGGACGCAATGAAAAAAGAAAAGATTCATGTTCGAAACGCGCCCTGGGC
>JAMCUV010000030.1 GCA_023379345.1 Thermoplasmatota archaeon | reverse complement strand
CACAGCAACTTGAGACACAGATAGAACAGGTTGCCACACAGAAATACCAGCTGGATCTCAGGATAAAGGAAATAGACAAAACACTGAAGGAACTCCAGTCAATAGGCACAGATACACCTGTTTACAAGAGTGTTGGAAACATCCTTTACAGGGTAGAGGACAAGCAGAAGCTTGTTGATGATCTTTCGGAACAGAAAGAACTCAGCGAGATACGTATCAAGACCCTGGAGAAGCAGCAGAAAGCCCTGGAGGACAAGTACAAGGAGCTTGAGACCCTGATTCAGCAGAGATATCAGGAGGAAACCCAGAAAAGGGGTACTTCACAGTGATTGATCTGGTTGACGTTCAGGCTGAAAAGCCAAAGGTTTCCATCCCCATCACAAGTGTCGGGCTCAAGGGCATCACATATCCTGTCAGAGTGAGCCGTGACAACAGGGAAATAGATCTGTTGACAAGGATAGACATATACGTTGATCTGCCGGCAGACAGGAAGGGGGCTGATTTTTCAAGGAAGATTGAGGCTATAAATGAAATCATTCTGGAGAACGGAGTGGTTCCAAGTATAGAGGATCTTAGTTTCCATATAGCGGAGAAGGTACTTCAGAAATTGCCTTATTCAACTGAATGCAGGGTCAGTGTATCCGCTGATTACATGCGAGAGAAAAGGTCCAGGAACGGAATCGGCCGCATCATTGTGCCTTACAAGCTCGAGGGTGAATCAGTTCTTCGAAGAAATGGCGAATACAATAAGATGGTGGGAGTAAATGTCACAGGACTGAATGCATGCCCATGTGCAATGGAAACCACACGTGCCCTCATTTCACGCGATTTCCCGGGCAATGATGAAATACTGAACAAAATCCCATCAATAACACACAACCAGAGGAACCATGTCAGGTTGATGATGCAGGCTCCCAGTGGCAAGAGTATAGAGGCAGACGATCTCATTGGAATCTGTGAGAAAGTCCTTGGAGGATCATTGCACTCACTTCTCAAGAGGATGGACGAGGGCGAGCTGGTTTACAACGCGCACAAGAATCCGAAGTTCGTTGAGGACATTGTCAGGGATATTGCCGCAGAAATCCTGCCAAAATACAGCGATTTTCCAGACAGCACAAGAGTCATTGTTTCGTCAGAAAGTGAGGAAAGCATACACCCACACAACGCCTATGCTGAGATCAACACCACACTGGGTGAACTGAGATCAAGCATTTCCAAACTGGATCACTGATCCGTGGCCGGGCAGTATCCAGGTTGGTTTCATACCTAGTATCAATTCCTTTGATCTCAGGGCCTCATCATAATCAATTGTAAAGGCTTTATTTACAGTGATTTCCGATCCTTTCTTCAGGAGTGCATCCCCAACAAATATTGCTCCATATTTCTCAACGTAATAGGATGTGCTTCCCGGTGTATGCCCGTGGGTGGCGACTGGAGTTATTCCTTCAATACTGAGTTCCGATACAGGGTGGACATCGCTGACCGGATCTGTTCTGGAAATACCGGCAACCATTCTTGAAATCAGTGATTTAGCTGGCTTAACATTCGCTTTACCTCTGACCACATCCACTTCCATGTCCGGCACATAAACCTGGGGCGAGAAGCGTGAAACAATCATTGCCAGTCCACCTATATGATCTGGATGATAATGGGTAATCAACACCACATCTGGTTTAGATTTCGTACTCTCATAGAATGCGATTATCTTGCGCCCGGATGATTTCATTCCTGCATCAACCAGGATGTTAAGATCTCCAACTTTCACTGAGTAGCAATGGGCCGTAGTGCCCGGAATCTGCTTTATCTCTTCCGGGAGATTCAAAGTTCGGACAACCTCTTTAGCATTTTTGCCACACTCTCAACAGCATCCCTTGCCATCTCTATCCTGGCCTGTGCCTGGAGCCTGGTCTGGTTCGGTCCGGAAATCCCAAGGGCAACAGGTTTTGAATATTCAACGGAAAGATCCTCTATTTTCCTGGCTGCGTTCTGCATTATTATCTGGTCATGGTCTGTTTCGCCCTTTATGACAGCCCCCAGGGTAATTGCGCCATCAACATCCTTCTTCTCAAGGATCTTTTTTACCCCCAGAGGAATGTCAAAGGTGCCGGGCACCTTGAGAACATGCGTTACCTCCAGATTCATGAAGGCAGCGTGTTCCTGAGCTCTCTGCAGCATCATCATGGTTATGTCATAATTATATTCCGATACAACAATTCCTATCTTCATTTCTTACAACTCCATCAGTGTCTGATTCCTGTGTTTTTTGGCTCTTCAACGGAGCCCACATCTTCGTATCCCTGTCTGAGGCCCTTTCCGGCATTCTCTGTGAGTTTCCCGGGCCTGAATATGAGATTATAGGCGTTAAGTGCATGTTCCCTTGCCCTCCTTTCCGAGAGCCAGGCAAGCTCAGATGGGCTTGAGGCCTCGTCTTCATGCACGAACACCTCTATGACGTGCCTGTTGGTCATCAACTGTACCTGCATGATGCCCATGGAGGCCACCTGTGCCGAGATCTTGTCCACCGGCTTTGCTCCAGGCATTCCGCAGGCAATCACTATGTCACATTGCTGTTCCTCAATGAGTTTCTTGGCCGCAACCGGGATATCCTTTATGCCGGGAACAGTGTACCTGACGGTCACAAATCCTGTTCCAGTGGAATTGAGCTCATCTATAATGGCCGATCCCATGTCGAATCTTGCAAAGGTCGTGTCAACAACTCCGAATTTTTTCAAATTCCACCCTCTATGACCTCAAGGAGCCTCTTTCTCACGTCTGAACTTCCCCTGTACTTTGAAGCATTGAATCCTGAAATTCTGACAACCTCAGTGTGAAGCCCCATCTCGTGGCATTTGACCCTGATAGTCTCCGGATCAAACTTCTGATCGTAGCCCAGGGTTATGACATCCGGTCTCAGTTCCCTGACAGTCTGGAACATATCACCCTCATGACCAAGGACAGCCCTGTCAACAGGCTTCAACTGGGACACGATGGCCATTCTGGATTCTTCGTCAAAAATAGGTCTCTTCCCATTTTTAATAGCTGTGGAATCCCTGGCAACTACAACCACAAGTTCATCTCCAAGTTTTTTAGATTCGGTGAGATAGTGAATATGTCCCAGATGAATTATGTCAAAAACTCCCGTAGCCATGACTCTGATCATTCGCCCACTGGTCGATGATGTATTTTCCTTCTATAAATGTTAGCGAGTGGTCTTCAGCAAATTTCATGGCCTTGTCATGTGAAAGGGAGTAACCATTGTCATCAAGCATCTCAACAATTGTTGCAGAGGGAACAAGTCCGGCACTTTCAACCAGGTAGGTGCTGAGTTCGGTATGCCCTCTTCTTCTGGCGAAGTATCCATCCCTTGCAATCAAGAGTATCACGTGTCCAGGGATCCTGAACTGGCTGGAGAAAATATCCCTTGCTGTCCCATTGTATTTGGGGAGGCCCTGCAGATATGACGCAAATGCCGAGATCGTGAACGCTCTGTCCCTGTCAGGAACGCCAGTGAATGTGCTTCTGTGGTTTATTGTAACGGAAAATGAACTGTTGGTATCGTACCTTAGATCGGAGGTATCAAGCACCTTCTGCCCAAGTCCAAGGTGTTCCCTGTAGAAATCTTCTATGAAGGGCAGGCCTATTTTGGCTGCGTC
>JAMCUV010000029.1 GCA_023379345.1 Thermoplasmatota archaeon | reverse complement strand
TCTCGTCTTCCCTCATCCTGACCAGTTCATGGACTTTCTGATCTTTTCCAATGTGGCTCAGCCTCTTCTCATAATCTATTCTTATCTGTTCATACCTGTCCCTGAGAAACTGTTCCATCAGATCTGAATGTCCGGTTTCTCTCAGGTAACTGACCAGATTCTGCAGCATCCAGGCATTTGAATTTGCCAGATTCTCCTTGGAATCCTCGGTTACAGTAAATAGATAGTACGGTCTTCCCACGCGTCCTTTCTTCTGGATCCTTCTCACGAGCCCCCTAGATTCAAGGTGCTTTATGTGATTCAGCACGCCCATTTTTGAGATTCCAAGGTCTTGCGATAGATCCTGGAGGCTTCTCTGCCCTTTTTCCTTTAGAACAAGGATCAATCTGGTTTCAGTGGGATATTCCTGCATAATCTGCCAATGCTTTCGGGCAATTAAATTTTATCATATTTGATTTATAAA
Source organism: Thermoplasmatota archaeon (assembly GCA_023379345.1). Lineage (GTDB taxonomy): Archaea > Thermoplasmatota > Thermoplasmata > Thermoplasmatales > Thermoplasmataceae > UBA509. The sequence continues at coordinate 20,804 of JAMCUV010000029.1, read as the reverse complement.
CTTTACAAATTGTTTTCTTTATTATTTGCCCCAGACTGATCCAGTGTTCACAATGAATGATGGCAATCAGTTTAGAAACCTATCCATGGCCAGGTTTGCAAGCCTCATTGCACCTGTGCCTGCGGATATAGATATTATTTTCAGGCTTGCCGACCACAGATCATTCCTGGCTGCATTCGGTTCTGTAATGATCCTGTCGCTGGTTGCCGAGCTCCTGATACAGCCATTCCTGTCCAGGGCTATAGACCGGTTTAACCGCAAGAGAATACAGGTGATCAATCAGGCGTTGTTCTCAATTTCGGCCGTGGCAGCCGGATTTGAGATTTTCCTCTGGGGACGCATTGAAGCCATACTTCTCATAATGCTTCTCATTATTGAGATATATTATACCATTTCATACCAGGTTTATGCTTCCATGGCGCAGTCCATCATAAGGCGCAAGGATGCAGGGAATTACAATGGTCTTTCAGAGATACTGGGGCAGACGCCGGTCATAATGGGGGCATTACTATCTGCCTTAATCTGGAGCATCGTGCCACTCCCATACATTCTCCTGGCAAGCGGTGCGGCCGGGATGTTATTTTTGCTTCCGCTCACTTATGTCCGCAACGCCAGTTTGCAGGTATCTGCCCAACATTCAACCAGTGCTGGCATTTCCATGAGCCGGAAGATGAGATGGAGTACGGTTCTGTTCATATTCCTGTTTAACATGCCCTATGTGGCTGTTGTTTCGGGCAATTACCTTAAGCCCATCTTCATAGCTCAGCTCCTTAATGGATCGCCAGGGACACTTGCTGAATCTGAAATAATATACGCCATTTCCGCAGTGGCAGCAGGCATGTTGGCTCCGTTTTTAATTAAGAAAATGGGGGAATTCCAATCCGCCATGATGTTCTCACTGATCTATGTTGCTGGAAGCATCATGATGCCCATGTTTCCCATTATTGGTATCTTCTTTCTGTTTCAGGTCAGTCACGGCACTGGAAATGCAGGAAACAGGATATCAAGAAATACACTTGTTATGAGGAATGTCCCTGCGGAGGAGATTGGGCGTTTCAATGGAAATGTGCAGATTCTGGTGGTCATGGCCAGGATATCTTTACTGGTTCTCTACATATTGACCATTGAACTGATTGGTGTCCGGATGCTCATGGTAATCACGGGAGCCGTGGTTCTAACTGCAGTCCTTGCAGGAACGGCACTTCGGAGATATGCCACCATTCAGATGGACAACCGACTGCTGCCTGAAAAAGAGCCATCAGTCCAGTAAACCGGCAAGGCGCATGTCAAGGTCGCTCTGGGGCTTCCTGGAAAGAAGCGACTGGATAAATATTTCCGGATCTTCCCGGAACTGTACCACCTTCAGTATCCCCTCCGTTACTGTCCGGGACTGCCTGTTCAGATCACTGAATTCCCTGATAATAAGATCAGTTTCAGGTGTCCCAGAATTAACGGGCCCCCTGAGATTCACATAAGCTATGGCTCCCTGTATGCTGGCAGGATCTGTGCCAGTTGAGGCCGAGAAAAGCCTGCAGTATGACCATATCTGCTGCCAGTATTCGCTCTTTATATCCCTGCCGGTCTTGTAATCCAGGATGAGGTGGGAATTCCCGTCCTGGGCAGAGAAAACCGCATCTATTGTTCCCTTCATGATCATGTCGGGCGGAATCTGATCCATGCCAAGGAACTCCCTGAGTGGAATTGAAAACCTGGTCTCTGTTTTCCATGGCACTTTGCCATATTTACCCGGCACACTGGAGATGATCTGATCAAGGGCATCTATCATGCTGGATAATGCATCTGGAATTTCGCTGGAATCGATCCTGCCGGTTGTGTATTGTTCAGCTATTCTGTGAAATTCTATGCCAGTAACCGCAGTTTGCGTCTGTTCCCTTATTCCAAGTATCTTTTCATGCAGGAAATCCCATGGCGATGCAGCCAGCTTTACCAGTGATGGTGAAAGTTCAGTAAGATTTGAGAAATACTCTGAGATTCTCCTCCGGATCCAGTCCCTGTCTTCATTGATTATCTTAGCCGCATCCTCTGTCCTCCCGTTGACAAACAGGGAATATGCCGTGTCATATTTTCTTCCGATACTGTTGTCTGATCGCGTATGGTCCTCCACAATCTTGCATAATTTATCATCGACGTAGAATTCCTTCCATGTTCGGCGGTCGGTAACGATGCTCAGCCTTTCCCTTGCTCGCGTCATTGCAACGTAGTCAATCCTGTAGGGCTCGTCACGAAGGTCAGATTCCACGTCTGTACCGGTCATGCCCGATACAATGGCGTAGGACAGCAGATCCATGAACTTGAGCCTCCCGTTTGTGCGTGAAGGAATATAAATTACATTTTGGAACTCCTGTCCTTTGGCCTTGTGCACAGTCAGTATATTGATCTGAGATTTCTTCAGATCTTCCTCCTGGTCGAGAACAGACATGTCCAGGAAATCCAGATAATCCTTTGGCTGGAAATCAGTGACATTGTCCAGATAATCAGTGGAGGCCGAATGGATGGATGAGGCTGCGGAGAAGTACTCCTGTCCCAGGGAAACCGATATGGGAATTATGACCTGATCCAGCGCTGTACGCACAACCTCTATCCCCGTATTCATTCCACGCAGTTCTGAGATGCGGGACGGGATCATGGATTCGTCCTGGCCGTTGTCAAGTTTTTCTGAAATTTCCACAGCCTCGCGGAATGACAGTCCGGAAAATGGCGTGAAAAGGGCCCTCTTAAGATAATCTCTGCCGGGCAGGAGAATGCCCCTCAAGAAAGACATTACCTCATTCAATTGATCCGATGGACGGCCCTTCGTTAGTGTTGAGGAGAACTGCAGTCCAGTGCTGGAAAGAAGTTTGTGGATCCTTGCAAGCTGTGTGTTTGTCCTGACAATAATTGCGTAATCTCCCGTAATTCCTCCTTTCAGCATCTCGGACAGTGCATTAACTGCAGAGCTTTCCGGCTCATCCGCAGTAATCACCGTAACCTTCTCACCGTCTCCCTTCTCCGGGTTATGAAAGCCCTGGAGTTCTCCGGAGATTGACCCATCTGAAATCCTTGATTCCAGCAGCCTTGATGAATAGTTCAGAATGTTGTTTGTGCTTCTCCTGTTGATTTTCTTCGTCACCTTGCTGTAGCCCTGCCGGGAAATGAAATCATTGAACTGTGACAGGCTTCCGCCCTGAAATCCGAATATGGACTGTTTCCTGTCCCCCACAAAGAACCTCCTGGTTGCAATCTTCTCTGCAAGCGCAACCTGTTCCCTGCTCAGGTCCTGGAACTCGTCCACAAGAACATAATCCTTCACTGGAGCGTCTATCTGGATCAGGTAATTGTGCAGGATGTCATTGTAATCAACCATTCCGTGGCCTTTCTTGTAATCTTCATAGAATGCGTAAATTTCAGTGAAATCATGCAGTAGGCGTCCATAGCCCACCACCCCGATCTGATCATCTTCCTGATCCACTAGCTTCTCCCTTATAATTTCAAGGACCTGCTCTGGGTTTATGTCCTGTGGATAAATCCCGAAGCTCTTGATGTACCTGATCATGTTTTCGAACCGTGGCACTATGTCTGATTTCACATAATCATCAGAATAATTGAATGTCTTCAGCTCCCTGAGTTTCCTGAAAATTAAGAAACGGAGAAGTGAATTTGAAACGAGATCGTCAGGAGTGCTCTCCTCATCCATTCTGAACGCCAGGCTGTGCATGGTGCCTATATCCATTGAATATATGGACTGCAGAAGTACAGGATCGCCGGCAGCCATCTGCATTATCCTATCAAACATCTCTCTGGCTGCTCTGTTGGTGAATGTAAGGCAGGCAATCCTCTGGCCGGGTACACCATTCTTCAGAAGGCTCATAACGGTGTCCGCAATCTCCCAGGTCTTTCCTGTTCCGGGGTTTGCGACAACCAGAACATCAGTGTCCGGTGGAGGAAGCATTGAAATGCATAATGCCAGTCCTTAAATAATTAACCCGCGCCATTTTGGAATCATGGGACGAACATTGCGAGCCAGCGGCTTCAACTCAATGTCATCTGTGAACTACCCCTCCGCTGAAGCATGGAAGCTTCCTGATTCAAGGACCGACATCTGCCTGTATGGATATATTCCAGACAAGCCTGAAGTAGCGATCTCCACAGGCGTAGATTCGGACTGCACCAGCCCTACTTTTATTAGTCCAATCTTTAATATGTTTATGGCTGCGTTCAGATCCCTGTCTATGCTCAAATAGATATATTAAGTAATTATATGAATTTCTTAATTGGAGGAAGTCCGTGTATCTCCTCCCTGAAGATCGGAATTTTACTGCTTCCCCCAAATCCCTGACCTCTCTATAAAAATCAGAAATCTATGCCTTTTCTTGCGGGAACGCCTGCAGCATAGGGATGCTTTATCTCCCTCATTTCAGTTATGAGGTCCGCTCTTTCAATAATCTGATCCGGCATTTTTCTTCCAGTCAGGACTATTTCCGTGTGGCTTGGCCTGTTATCTATAAAATCAAGGACATCCTGCAGGGGAAGCAGATCATAATAAACTGCAACATTGATCTCATCCATTATAACAACATCCCAGTTTCCACCATAGACCTGTTCCTTCATTGATCTGAAAGCTTTAATGGTTTTTTCAGCATATTCCTCGGGAGGCTTGCCCCGTGGCCTGATAACAACATTCCTGATCCGCTTCCTGTCCTGGGCAGGAATATCTTCCTCCCAGGCTATGAAATATGGCATCCCCACATATTCCACCACAAGGTTGCCGTCCACCTTGGTTGCAGACCTGTTCTCACCGTATGTGCCAAGCTTCATGAACTGAATTACGTATACTCGCATGCCCCATCCAAGTGCCCTGAAGGCAAGGCCAAATGCAGCCGTTGTTTTTCCCTTTCCATTTCCCGTATATACCTCCACCAGTCCTTTGCTCAGCCTGACAGCCACCTTCTCCACCTTTCGACTTGATGCAGCAAGCACATATTAATCATGTTCAGATTATGGTCAATGCTTTCGCTGATTGTCATAGATGCGGAACTGGAAACTATACCGGACATTATGATGGATGACTATTCCATTAGAATTCAGGCCAAGAAGAGAGGAAAACCTGCTTCCAAGATGCTTCTGGACAGTAATTTCATGCATTCAGCCATTGAACGTTATTTTCCTGGTGAATCAAGCAGAAGAGGCAGGCCTGACATAATTTTTCATCTTCTGATGACCTCACTGGAATCAATACTGAACAAGAAATCAGGGCTCAGGGTAATAATACACACCAGGAACGATCGGATTATAGAAATCAATCCCTCCATAAGGCTTCCCAAATCGTACAACAGATTCGTAGGCCTCATGGAGGATCTGTTGGACAGAGGGTCAGTGGGGTCCCAGTCTGAAACTCTTATGAAGATTACCGATGGGAACTGGAAGGATGCCCTTAATATGGCAGGAGGGGAGCCGATCCTCCTTTCTCCCAGAGGAATCCCGGGGAAAATTGCTGACATTTTTCATGGCACCGGAGACAAGTCCGTGATTATTGGCGGTTTCTCTCAGGGAGACTTCATTTCCGATGTCTATTCCCTTGGATCCGGGATTTCCATATATCCTGATGAGCTCACCATCTGGTCTGTGGCAATGGAATCCATATGCCAGTACGAGAGGGATTATGGCTTCGTCTGATTTATTAAGATCACCACTTTCTTGCTTCAAAGTTTTTTTAAAGGAGCAGCACAACAAAAAAATAAATTAATACGGTAAAGATAAAGGAAGACCCAAAGGTTAGGATCAAAATGGCACGAATGCATACCAGAAAAAGAGGAAAATCAAAGTCCAGAAAGATATACAGCAACCAGAAACCCAACTGGATTCAGTTTTCGAACGATGAAATAACGAAAATGATAGTTGACATGAAAAAGTCAGGCACCTCTCCCTCAATGATAGGAATAAGGCTAAGGGACGAATATGGCATTCCCGGTGCAAAGGCTGTCCTTGGCAGGAAGCTTGGCCAGGTGCTTGGTGAGGCAGGTCTGACTGATCCTGTTCCAGAAGACTTAATGAATCTTATAAAGAGGTATCAGAATGTCTCAAAGCATATGGAGCTCAATTCCAAGGATTTCAGTAACAAGAGAGGCCAGATGCTCATAATGTCCAAGATACTCAGGATGGTTAAATACTACAAGAGAGAGGGTAAACTGGCACCGGAATGGAACCTGGCAAAGGTACTATGAATAAATGCTTAAGGATATAGTGGATGAAAAATTCTACAGCATCCTTCAGGAGGGTGCTGGCAGGATACTCAACAACGATTATGTACGGCTTCTGACCCATTATGACGGGGATGGTGGCAGCGCTGCCATAATTCTTGCGAAAGCATTGCGCCGAAAGAACATAAAATTCCATATCGGTTTTATAAAAAGCCTTGACGGGACCAAATTCAGGGAAAGATTTGAAGAGGCCAAGGACATATTCACTGTGATCACTGACGCCGGTTCCGATCAGGCGGGATCGATCAGCGAATACGCAAACGTGGTGATTCTTGACCACCATTTCTTCCGGGAAAGCCAGTTTAAGGGCCTAAATATCAATGCAAGAAACTATGGGGTAGATGGCACTCGCGAGGCATGTGGCGCCACAATGGCTTTCCTGATGGCCCTTGCCATAGATGAGAGGAATGCCGATCTCCTGCCATTCATGGTGTCTGGAGCCATCGCGGACAAACAGGATATTGGTGGTTTCCGCGGCCTCAACAAGACCATAATGGAACATTACGGCAAAGGCCTGAAACCGGAACACACACTGAACCTTGAAGGGCAGACCCTGCAGGAGGGTATCACCTACTCCACTGACCCTTTCTTTTTCGATCTTTCTGGAAAGCCCGAAAATGTGAAATCAGAACTTCAGAAACTTTCGATAGACGGCAACAGGAGCATATTTGACCTTACTGACGACGAGAAGAGAGTGCTGGCAGAGTACCTGTCGTGGAGACTGCTCTCCCAGAATGCCGGCCCGGAAGCAATCAAATATGTTGAAAGTGACATCCTGAAATTCCCTGGCAGCGATTTCAGTTCCAAGGAAATCAGCTCAATTGTGGACGGAAACGCAAAGGTTGGGATGAATTCTGTTCCAGTGGTGTATTTTCTTGGCGATGATAGCTTCCGCAACGATATGATAGATAACTGGAAGATTTTCAAGACAAAACTCATAGAGTATGCTTACAGGGCTTACAAGGAAATATTCGAAGACGCAAACGTTCGATACTTTTACGCCCCGGAATCTGAGATGGCTGGAGCCATAAGTGGAATCCTAATGCTTTACATGCTGAAGCAGGACAAGCCCCTCATAGGATTCAACGTTGGGACAGGGGACACAAAGGTTTCTTCGAGAGGATCAAGAAGACAGGTTGAAAGGGGGCTTAACCTTTCACTGGTAATGAAGAAAAGTGCTGAAGAAGTTGGTGGATCCGGAGGCGGTCATGACATTGCCGCCGGTGCTGTAATCCCCAGAGGAAAGGAGAAGCAGTTTGTGGAAGTAGCCAACAAGATAGTGGGAGATCAACTCAATCATCTCTTCAATGATCAAAATTAGAATGACGAATTTCGATCAAAAACGATAGTTTTTTTATTGAAATTAAACTGAAGTTCTAGGAAGACCATGAGTGAAGAACATAGTGATGGGAATCTGTACTTGCCCGGGGAAGAGAAGTTTGGTCTCTTCACGTCTGCATTTTACGGGATCGTAAACACGGTACCGACCCTCCGGAGATTCTACAGTTTTGTGGAGTCACAGGTTGCATCAATGAAATTTGATTCAATACTTGATATTGGGTCCGGGCAGGGCAATGTTCTCCTTAGAATTATGAAGAATAACCTGAGTGCTACAGGAATGGGAATTGACCCGTCACCCGGAATGGTGAGGATATCCATGAAGAAATGCATGCGCATGGGAATGTGTGACCGCGTTACATTTCTCCCCGGCAGCAGCCGCAACATACCCGGAAACAGGAACTTTGACCTTATTTACACCAGCATTTCCTTCCATCACTGGAAACACAGGGCCGAAAGCGTTGGGCAGGTTCTGCAGCGTGTAAACAAGGGCGGAAAATTTCTGATCTTTGAGATTACGGATGACGGAAGTTTCAACAGAAGATTTGTCCGGTCACATCTGATGGAAAGAAATGATTTCATTGAGATTGGAAAGACCCTGGGCATGGTGCCGGAATTAATAGAATCCGGAGGATATATAATGGCGGCTTTCGCCAGAGACTAGGCGTTACTTCTCTGTCGCCTTGCCAGAACCATGCCACGCCCTCATGCCTCCCTTGAGGTGGCCCACATTTGAAATGCCATTCCTGAGAAGAGTTGCCGCTGCAGCACGGCTCCTGTGCCCGGTAGCACAGACCAGAAGATATGAAGAATTCCTGTCCAGGCTTGCCAGATTTCCCTTCAGGGTGCCCAGAGGTTTCAGTTCTGATCCCTGTATGTGTCCTCTGCCATATTCTGGTGGTGTTCTCACATCTATAACGCGGTGATTTCCTTCTCTCATCATTCTTTCAAATTCTTCAGGATCATATTCCTTCAAGCCATCTGGTGTTCTGAAATAATCCATTATACCCATGAAGATCACATACGGGCACATTATATATCCATATTGCCGGTCTCAGCCGGACATACCTGAATTGTTGAAAGTCATAATTGTTGAAAGACGAGCTGCTGCAAGAAGCTTCAGCATCAAAAATTACCTGCCCTTTTCATTTACATTTTCTATATTAATGGCATCCATAGATTCTGAATGCAAAAGCTTTAAATGTATGAGGAATTATGAAGTGAATGGCTCGGATAGGAGTCCTTACATCCGATTTCAAGTTCTACCATGATGTAATTGAGCTGCTCAAGATGTGGCAGCTTCCCTTTGTAAGCTTGAATGCGCATGATGAAGTTCCTTCAGATGTTGGGGTGTTATTGAGTTCCTCCAGGGATGAATTTTCTATGCCAAACCAGTTCAAGGGAGACAGCCCGCTGCAGGCTCTGAGGGCATCCTTGGCTAAACTTTTAATGAAGGAAAGATTTGACAACCTGGTAATAGGCATCGATCCCGGTCCGTACCCCGGTCTTGCTGTTTTTGCAGATGGAGTCATGATGGAGGCATATGAATGCCCGGTACGTGAAAATCTTTCAGAGGAAGTCCGATCCATCGTGAATACATATTGCTTTAACCAGCTCCAGGTGAAGGTCGGAAACGGGGATGCACCGAACCGTGATTACATTATAGATCGCCTGAAAAACCTGAACCTCAGAATTACCATAGTTGACGAGAAGAATACGAGTTTTCCCCATAAGGTACATGATAATGCCCTTTCAGCCGCCAGAATAGCGAATGTGGAGATCAGGTACGAACTATCTCGCCAGTGGACAAATGTGAGCAGGAAAAATATGTTTGAGAAGGAGTTCAAGACCCTGAGGAATCAGGTCAGGACTTCACTTTGAATTATTCATAAAAATCTGTACTTGAACTCACTTTCTCCATTTTGGCCTGTTAGGTGCTGAGGATCTCCTTCCTGCCGTCATGGCCAGGAATATCATGAATGCAATGACAATTGCGGCTACATAGTATATCCAGTTATAGTTTGGCGGTTTGCCATAGTAGAAGTGTGTTGTATAAACTGCAGCAGACCCATCCACACTGACCGCTTTGTTGTTCACTGACACAGTCAAAGTGTGTTCCCCGTTTGTGAGATATGGATTCACGTAGGTAAAGTTAACTGTCACTGAAGCTCCGGCTGGCACAAATGTGGCCACCGTACTTCCCACGAACTGGTTGTCCACGGAGAAATCAACGGTCAGGTTATGTATGCCGGTTACACCAGTGTTCTTGACAACTGCATAGAAGTAGATAGGCTGAATGACGTGAACGTTGAAGCTCTGCTGGGTGGTGACATATTTGGAACCGTAGTTTGCTCCCGATATTATGTTGATATACAGTATCTGTGTCAGATTGGGGGCCTTCATTGAAACCCTGAAATCTGGATTTGAAGCCTGGAAATTGTGATATGAGAAACTTGGACTGGCGCCAGTGAGATTCTCCCCGGATAGATAGACTGTGACCGTATAATTGGAAAAACCGTTCGTGTCATTGACGTAAACAGTGAAATTCTGGTTGGTTGTCACATACGTTGGAATGGTCACTGATGGCGTCATTGGAGGGACATACGATGCGTGGGACACCCCCACCACGGAGAACGCAAGAAGTGCCATCATGACAACAGCAATGATTGAAAAATATTTCCTCATTTCTTGCGCCCCCTGTATCCTGCAACGAATACCCCTGCCACTACAGCCACAGCTATAACTACGAGACCTATGATGAGACTCTCATACGGATCACCAGTATAATTCCCTATAACTCCCGGACCAACAGGATATGGGGAAACCGATGAGAGAGATGGGGTAGCAGCTGAAACTGTAATATTGTCATATCGACCTGCACCCTTGGTTGAAAGAGTGAAGCTGAATGTCTTGATCACATTGGATGTTGACGATGGGTTAAGTACTATGTATACGACCTTAGAATGGCCAAATGGCACTGTGATGTTTGCGTACACAGTATTTGTCAGGTTCTTTGATATAAGCGTACCGTTGTAACTGAACATTGAAGACCATCCATAGGCAGCTGGAGATGTGCTGACCGATGAGTTTGTGCTGATGCTGAGATTCACTGCAATTGGGGAGTTTCCGGTGTTTTTGATTGTGATGGGGAGATATAGTTCTGTTCCGTTTGTCATTGATGATATATTCTGTACAACACTGTAGTTGGAAACCCTGTTTATGTTTACAGGAACTGTCACAGTTGTGTTTCCTCCTGAATATTTGAGAAGTACTGGTATGTTCTCCCTGCCGTATGGTATGTTACCAGTAAGGGTTGCATTCAAGGTGAGATTCGCGGATTCACCAGGTTTAAGGCCTACGCTGCTCTCGTTGAATTTAACTAGCCAAGAGGAGCTTCCTGAACTGAGAGTGATATTTTCCAATGCATTTCCCTGATTTGTCAGCGTGACATTCCCAATCATTGTTCCCTTAGGATTAATACTCTGGATTGGTGACGTAAGCTTCATGTTGAAGGCGTTGTAAACCACAAGCTGGAGACTTATCTGCACCGATCCGGCAGCGTTGACATAAATCGTCTCAGACTGGGAATAACTTACACTGATTGCAGTCCCGTTGGAAGCAGTGGTAGTACTGGAAAGTGTTGAAGAAAATGTATAATTTCCCCGTGGAAGAATCAGGCTTCCGACACTTGAATTGAATGCATACACATTCGTGCCGATTGAAGCAGTCACCAGGTGATCTATTATGGACGTCCCAAGATTTACCGTCACGTATTCCCTGAACGCTGGCACCAGAGTTTCATTCTGGTTAACAACAGCGGCGAATCCCGGTATAGTTATGGATCCGAAGTATCCGGAACCTGTGGCGTTATCAAGTATGTATGCCGTATAGTTTCCACTTGGAACTGTCATGCTATAGTAACCCAGATAGTTGGAATTGCCTTTGGCAATGACGCTACCGGTGGAGTTCAGTAACATGACCGAGGCGAATGGGGCCGGGGATCCGCCATATGTAAGGTACCCACGAAGAGTTGAATAAACCTCAGACTGGCTGACCTTAAGATTCAATACCAGGTTACCTGTAAGATCTAAGGAGGATGTTCCATTTATGAGATATGATCCTGTACTGTTAGATGTCTGCTGCTTATAACTTACAGAATACGTCCCAACTGGCAGTGATACGTTTCCTGCCGGGAATGACATGTTCAGGTCATCTGTGCTGATGAAGTAAGTCCCTGATGTCGCACCCAGAGAGTTGGTCAGAGAGAGTGTATTGTAACTGGTAAATGCTGGTTCGATTCTGGCATTCCCATTAACCTTTAAGGTTGATACATAAACGCCCCTTGTGGAATTAAATGCATATAAAGTGTAAGTAGAGTCAAATACATGCTGTAAACTGTTTACAGCAACTCCACTTGAATTGAAGAGAAAGACTTGTGTGGAATTCTCTATGGTAATGTCAGAATATGCTGAAGAATTGATGAACATTGAAGACGGAATGCCTGTCACAACGCTCATGAATGTTGGGGTAGCAACTATCTCGTAATTCTTCTGTGAGATATTCAGGACGTATACTGAGGGTTGCAGCTTGACATTCATGAATCCTGTGGATGAAGTGTAGTTGAACACACCGTTAGCTCCCACAAATGATACTGTTGTATCGGATGGCAGATAGTTGTTTCCAGTAACCTGAACGCTGAATCCAATGGTTCTGGGCGTGAGCGGTAGGTTAATAGTTCCTGAGGAAGCTTTTGCACTGAAATTGCCAAAGAAAACTCCGGAATAATTCAGGTTTGTCATCCCGGATGCGTATGAAGGATAGAAGAGTTGAGCATAGCCCTTCGTGTTGAGGGGCTGGAAAGATATTGGCATATTGTCATACTGCAGTACTGCCACTCCGCTGAATACGGAAGATGATGTCGAGTACCCTGGTGCATTGTTGGAATTTATAAACGGAAGGGCTGTAACTGACAGATTGTACTGCAGTGATAGATTCACATTTGTGCTTCTTCCTGTTGTGAGCTGATCCATTCCCGACAGGGTATTCCCGGTGTATGTACCAAGGCCTGATACCGTGTAATAGCCCTGTGGAACAAGCATGGTAAATGTATGATTGGTTAGGAACTGGTCCTCAAGTAGAACCGAGCCCGAAAGAATCTCGTAGTATCCGGAGTAAGCCGATACGCCATGTATATGTGACGTAATGGTGAGATTCCCAGATGCAAGTAATGAGACTGACATTGTTGTGTTTGATGTTATCTGAAGTGTGCGCAGGTACGACATGTTTCCCGATACCGCATAAAGGGTGTATGTTCCATACGGCACAAGAGAGCTGAAAGTTTTCCCTCCGGATTTTGAGAGACTTAAAGGACTGGTCAGCTGACCATCATGATACAAAACCACGGATGCGTTTCCTGACGACCCCGCAACGCTCACCGAAACCATGGCAGCTGGTTTGGGGGTGAGATTAACAGAGGTATTTTCATTCCAATTGTTGAACGTTACCTGCACAGGATATGAGCCTGTGAAATTCCCTGATACTCTTACGTCGTATCTGCCAGGGGTAACAAACAGCTTTGCCACGCCTGTTGAGTTGGATGCATTGGAAGACCAAACCATACCATTGTTTGTCGTGGCCGTAACTGACATTCCAGTGACGGGCTTTCCAGCAACTGTTGTGTTGACGAAGACCACATCGAATGGAACCTGAATGTTGTACACTACGTTGCTACCCAGTGTCACATTAACCGTTTCTATATTAGCGAAATAATTTCCTCCTGTATACAGACTCGCTTCATATGAAAGTGGTGGTACATCCTTCATGGACCAGCTTCCATCCTTCATGGTAAGGTTGTAGGTCAGGTTGTATGTTGAGTTGCGTAGTATGACATTTCCCGTTTTTATGGGAGTTGATATTATGGCATTGCTGGCACCGCTTGTAACATTCGTCACCTGCTGGTAAGAATAATGGGCGGATCCTGAAACGCTGCTTGATGAAACATTAAAGTTCTCAGTGAAGTAATAATCTGGAAGACCAGTGGTGGAGTTGTAGCCTGTTGTGGCCCTTTCTGCCTGGCTGTTTGAGACCGTTATTGTCTTATCGCCAACGCTGTTTGAACCTATGAGATACTGCTGGTTCAGGGTACCAGTGGAATAGATAAGTGTATCGTTACCTGGAACAGCCATTAATGAGTAATCGCCCTTGCTGTTGGTAAGAACTGTCTGATGGGGTATGCCATACTGATCAAATATGGTCACCCGTACGTCCGGAACTGGTGCACCATCTGGAGTTGTTACCTTACCCTGCACTATTGCTCCCGGAAAATATTCTACTATGGGGTCACTGTATGAGAGCATCTGGGAGGCCGACGAGAACATGATTACAGTACCATTGTTTTCCTTCTGGAGTTTGTATGCCTCCTGAAGCGGTATCTCCTTGAAGTCATTGGGGTGTGCCTGATAATTCTTGTAAGGGTTGTAAAGGCTGTTCTCGTAGACTATCTCAAAGTTGCTCATATTCCATGCCGGCATAACGGTATCAGTGGATTGCCCGTAATCAACACCCGGAATGCCATTGGTCTGGCTAACGGCTGATGGAGGATATCCTATCGTGAATCTGTATATGGAAGTGTTGTAAAACTGCGGAGTATATTGTATGTTATAGGAGAGTGGTACCGCTGTTGACGACAGCTGGTTGAGGGGAAATGTTCCATTTGTCGTGGTTGCGTATACATTGTAGTATTCTGTTGGAATGACCTCGCCGCCAGTGGATGTATAAGAAGGAGTATATGTGAGGTAGGCTGGAGCATAAAATATGCCAGGGTTTGTTGCCGAGCTCGGGAATAGATTGTGATCAATCTGTATGTATCCAATCTTGTAACCGGTCTCCTGCTCTACGCTCTGGTACAGGTTGACAAGGGTGGTTGTTGGGAAATTGTAGGATAAGTTGCCCTTCATAAAGGCATAATAAACATTGGCGGAAGTTATGGAGCTTATGTACTGTCCATAAACTGCAGGACTGGAAAGAACTGTTTGAGTGAATGCTCCTGGGTTTCTGGATACATTAAGGATAATCTTGTATTCATTCACGCCAAGATCTGAAATAAGGGTGTTAGTAACGTTGCTGCTGAAATGGTTGCCATTCTGCTGGAAGTTAGCCTGAAGGTCAATGGCTATGAAAAGGGCAATATCCTGGCTCTGATTCTGCGCCATAAGCAATTCGCCCGCTTGCGGTATACCCTGCTGGAAGTCATCTGCCACGGTTGGATGCTGTCCCTGATAAAGTTCCTGGAACCCGTAATCCCACCAACTTACGTATGCAGGCTTTTCCGTTAATGGAACATTGGTATCCTGGCTCGAAAGCCATGCCAGAGAGAGAGCGATTGGCTGTGTTGCATTATCTATTGGCACACCCAGTGCTCCCGCAAAGGAAACCGTTGTGTTGTTCGTACCTTTGAGTAAGGCCGGAATGGCGCTACCAAGCTGCGTGTTAACCTGTGCAGCAGAGTTAGCAGGAACCGACGCGGAAACCATTGAAAGACCTGATGGAACAAGAAGCACCAGTGCAATGATAATCACAAATGCGGCCTGAATCCATTTTATGTTTCCCTTTATTGCTTTCCGTACGGATCCGTATCCCACGTTCTTTCTGTTCTTCAGGTCGTCCATCCTGGCCATCTTTGCGAAGTACATTATGATGGCTCCACCCAGAATGGCGTAGGCAGGTGCCGCAGTTATGTTGAAACGCGCTGCAGCAAAGCTCATGTAAATGGAAACCAGTGAAAATACCATTATGAAGAGCACTTCTTCCTTACGCTCTTTCAGATAAAGGTAAACCACATAGATCATACCTGCTATTCCAAATATGAACTGTGCAACCCCAAATCCTGAGATATATGATCCCAGTGCCGGTGCCTGAGCCTCTGCTATGGTGGAGTAAACCCTGGTCTTGATGAAATAGCCGTCACCACTTATGAGTGTGTGGAACAGGGAGGGGGCGAAAAAGTCCATCCCAAGAATTCCCACTGCAGAAACTACGATCAATACGGGAATTATGAGTATCCATGGTCTCCTCCCGATTATGTTTATAACCGCGGAGAAAAGTATGATCAGTATCCCAATTAGCAACTCGGCGTTGTACCAACCAGGACCTTCTCCGATGGCCTGGTAATAATAGGCACCCATTGCAAAACCAAGTATAATGAATAGAGCAAAATAGAATGTTATGTATCCGGTCGGTCTCTTAAGAATAAGGTTGGCTATGAGCTGGATCACTATGTATATAAGTATAATTGCCTCAATATAGGCGTAACCCTGCCAGGCCAGCATGAGCCCTCCAAGTGAAGCACCGGCTAACAGGGCGTACGTGGTAGATTTTCTGTTTTCATGGTAGAAATCCCTGAGGCGGGACGGTAGTGACCTGAAGTCTTTCAGATTCTCTAGTATCCTCCCCTTTCCAGAAAATTTAATGGCCATGGCAAAGAAGTATATTGTGAAAAAGGCGAAAATGAGTTCCGGAGTATGCATCCTGCCACCTGAGAGTATGCCAGCTGAAAGGTTGCTCGGCATGAGTGTATACAGGAATGCAGATATGTAGCCGGCCCTCTTTCCGAAAAGTTCTTTGGCAACCAGGTACACTGGGATTATGAGAAGTGCCCCGAATACGGCATCAAACTCCTCGAAAGCATAGAAAGCGGCCATCTTTGCCCCAAATATGGGGGCGAGGACTTCGGCTACGAAAACCAACATCACGTGGAAGAATGGATTCCTTGGATTGGTTGAACCAAAGGGAAAGTTCAGTGCAGGATCATGAACCAGCCAGTGCCCGGTGGAAAGGAAATGGAGTATTAAGTAGAAGTTATAGTATGGATCGCTTCCTCCCGATGTTGGAAGGGTACTGATCCCGCCGCCGTTGACAAATGTTAGCCCCCAGGCAAAGTAGTTGGCAAAGAAGAGATAGAATACAAACAGTATTCCAACAACCAAAAAGTCGGTGTGCTTTGCCACCCTTGCCCTTAAAGTGATATTCTGATCCAGCTGATTTTCCATTGGAGTCGTACCTGAAGTGCACTAATGGAAACAATATATAAAAAACTAATCGGAAGATCGTTCCCTGATTTTCTCAAGGACAGAATAACAATTTTCTATATCTCGTGCATGCGTATTCAGGTACACTTGAACAATGAGGGGCGTAAAACTGCCAGGGCGAAAACCATCGCAAGAATATCCAGGGCAATTGTTAGGGGTGGGTCGTCCGGAGTAACGCAGTCCGAGCTTGAAAGGAAGCTTTCCATCTCCAGAAGTTACTGCTCTGAACTTGTAAAATCCCTGGAAACTCAGGGAACCATAATGAGGGTTGCAAACGCAAACACATGGAGGATTTATGACAGAAAATTTTATCCAGGTCCAGTTCCTGGGCTCGTCAGAGTTGGTTTTTTAAGATCGTCTGAATATGTTCCAATTCTCTCCCACATAATAAGGGCAGGCAGGGTAATGGGATTGGAAATTATGCCAATTGAGTACGATTCAACCATCAGGGTGCTTGAGGACCTTAATTACGGTGTGCTTGAGCTGTCGCTTGTCCCCACTCTTCCCTCGGTGGATTTTTCTCTTATGAACAGGAATACGCTCATCCTCATGGGCGTTTCCTCCGGAGGATCAGGCATAATCACATCGGATCATAACTGCAAAGACTGCATCCTTACCTCAGAGTCCTCTACAATGATATCTCTTGTGATGGAATTCATGAAAGATTACCCCCAAACACAGGTGTTTTTAGATCCACGCGCGGGAATTGAAAACTTCGTCAATGGAGAATGCTGCAGTATTGCCATCTGGGAACCTTTCCTGAGTGAGCTCATTTCTGCGGGGAAGTATAAGTTGACCCGTAATTACCATGAGGTTCTGGATGGCTTCCCATGCTGTGCCCTTTCGTCAAATATAGAGTTCACCGAAAGGGAAGGTGCAATGGTTCATCTTATCCTCACGGGATACATGTCAGACCCCTTATCCCTGAGGAACACTGATGACTGGTTAAGGTCAGTTGGATACATTGCCAGGGCCACCCGATGCAGTAAGGGACTCATTGAAAAATCCCTTGCAAGTTATAACTTCAAAGACACAACCATCGACCTTGATGAAGTCCGAAGGCTTGGGATAAGGATGTCTTCTTCCCAATCTGATAAGTTATTTTACAAATTTTCTGGATACTCTGAAACTACCCAGTGAGAGCATTAATATCTATCTCGAAGGCAGATACGGGATTTGCCAGATCAAATTTCAGCAGGCTTGCTGGACTTATTTCGCCAATAATCCCCGCCTTTTTTCCATTAATAACTATTGTTCCGGATCTTCCCTGAATGAATTCTTCACTATCTGCGGGAAGTATGGTTTCAATAGACTGGCCAAACCTTTGCAGAAGCGCCTCAAGGGGTTGTTTTATGTCCGAGAAACCGGATCGCGGAGAAATCATTGCAAAGCAGAGTGAAGTTTTCTGCATCCCGTTAATGATTACATCACCAATCTCGAATACCTTCTGGGGCAGTGATCGCCTCTTGTTTATTCTGAAAAATTCCAGAATATTCAGGCGCAGCCTATCCCTGACTATGCTGAAGTCGAGACTTTTGGGATTATGCACAACAATGCCATCTCCCCTGTGAACTCCATCATAGAAGGCAGATGATGTCACCACGAACGTCATCACCTCCTGGTATCCGAGTCCAATTGAAATTTCACGTATCCTATCTCGCAACACCGTATCTGGCCGGCTGCTTCCAATAACGTCGAGTACGGGGACAACCGGGGCAATGTTATCATAGCCTATTGCCTTTGCAATGTCTTCAATGATGTCCATCTCACCCATCACATCAATCCTGTTTCCTGGAACAGTTACATTCATGCCTGCCTTATGGCCAGAAGATTCGCACTTAATGTAGCCCATTTTCAGGATGGCACCAGATATTTCTTCCTCCCGAATATTTTCCATCCCAAGTATTCTTGCTGCCTTTGGCACATTTATTTCAATTGATCGCCCATCCATTTCGGTAATGGAGCGGAAATCCATCCCTCCATCCTGTTTGGTAACCAGTATTGAAAACCCAGAATCCTGCAGGAAATACTGAAGAAGCTGGGATGCCTGAGCCACTGACCTTGAATCAGTGCCCGTGATGTCCACAAAGAAATGGCCTGTGTCCTCACTGACTCTTGAAACATCTCCGTTGATTACTGGTGGCATTGAAAGTACCCTGTCCTTTGAGTCCATGATAACTGGAACGTGTCTGGTGTCCGGGAGAAGCTTTGAATATTCAATTCCCTTTGGATGTTGGCTGAGTATCTCCATTGCAGACATTTCTGTGGTACTGTCGTAAGGGGTGAACCTGAGCTTCTCCGAATCCATGGATATATACCGAAGAGGAGGAACTACCCGCTTCATGTCATGGAGTCCTATTGACACCTTGGTTCGGTTCTTGCCAATGCTCTGGTGAACCCGCTCCTGAAAGTCGATAAGGTCCCTGAAGCGATTTCCAATGGCTGTCCCTACAGCCTCAAATGATGTTACAAATGGTCTCAGTTTAATGGCTTCGCCCGATACTGAAAAGACAACTTTGCCGTTTCTGTATTTAATGGGTCCAGTCTTCTTTCCATCATAATAGCAGGATATGGCAGACTGAAGTGTGGTGAAGGAAAAAAGATCTGGCCTGTCTGGGTTGAATTCAACTTTAATTTCGTTACCATCTCTTTCGGGAGTGTATCCAATTATTCCAGAGAAATCCCATATCATCCCGATGAGATCGTTTCCGAAAGTTTCGGTTATGAACTTCTCTTCAGCCCGTATTACTACCATTGGCTTTCATGATGCTCAGGAATATTATTTAATGTTCTCTTCCTTGGAAATTTCCTTGATCTCCTTGCTTATCCTGCTGAGAGTATAGTCCCTGAGAATCACCCGAATGAGATCGTCCAGAGAAATTGCCGACCCCTGGTTTAAGTCGGATTCAAGGTCCTGCATTACCTTCTTTGGAAGCACAAGGTCTATCTTTGCCGTTGGCCCCTTTCTGTAATTCCTCTCTATAAATTCATCAATTGCCCTTCTTACTATATCAGATACCGTCTCATACTGGAAATTTTCGACCAATTCTTCAAGCTGGTTCATGGTATCCTTGGACACCCTTACTGTAATTCTGTACGGTACCGACAATGATCTCACCCTAGATGCATGATTCAATCAGGCATGGAATGCCATCTTGATCATACAATCGTCTGACAATTTAAATATATCATATAAAGTTATCTATGACAGGATATTGCATGGATTCCTTGCTCAATTCCAACATTTGCAACTTTTTTCGTTTTTATGAGTACAGAGATCTGCCCTATTCCAGAATTTCAACCTGTTATGGCAAGTCTCACTTAATTTGGCGAGAATACGCACCCGCATATGTTAAATAGAATTCTGAAGATAACAGGTTATGGCAATTTCCATAGGAAAACAATGTTTCATAGCAACTTCGGCAACACTGATTGGTGATGTTACAGTAGGAGATAACGTGGCCATAATGGACAATGCTGTTCTAAGGGGTGACCAGAACAGAATCATTATTGGTGACAACTCCAATATACAGGACAACGTCACAGTGCATACCGATGATGATTATCCCACAACCATAGGCAGACATGTGTCGGTTGGACACAATGCAATTGTTCATGGGTCCACAGTGGAGGACTACGTCATAGTGGGAATGGGCGCCATCACACTCAATGGTTCACGCATAGGAAGTGGAAGCGTAATAGCTGCCGGTTCGGTTGTAACTCAGAATTTCTCTGTTCCTGAAAAATCTCTGGTGGCAGGCATACCTGGGACCGTCAAGAGGAGGAACGATTCTTCGCTCCTTGAATACGCACGGCTCAATGCCCTTGCCTATTCCAACCTTAGGGAGGGGTATCTCCAGGGAAAGTATGAGATAATACGCGGGTCAGAAATCAAGCAACATTAGATAGACCATATAGTCACAACTTTTACCTACATAGTTACTGATTCCATAAGATATTGTATTTTGTGCAAAAAATGCCTATTAGAACTCAGACCCTCAGCACTGTTGAGGTGTCTAATGAATAGAGCACTATATAGGGGAGCTAAAAAGCTCCAGAAAGTATTCAGCCTTAAGGCCAATAGGGCTGAGACGGGAATCGGTACCCTCATCGTATTTATTGC
>JAMCUV010000028.1 GCA_023379345.1 Thermoplasmatota archaeon | reverse complement strand
AGGGACTGGCGTAAATCCTG
Source organism: Thermoplasmatota archaeon (assembly GCA_023379345.1). Lineage (GTDB taxonomy): Archaea > Thermoplasmatota > Thermoplasmata > Thermoplasmatales > Thermoplasmataceae > UBA509. The sequence goes on along the minus strand of JAMCUV010000028.1, from coordinate 8,855 downwards.
GACATGTATATTTCTGTTGATTCAAATGTGCCGGCAATTGCCAGTTCAAGCACCACAAACAGGTACATGTAGACAACCTTCATGATATTGGAGTGAAGAATTTGTCCCCTCTTTGCAAGAAGATAGATGAGGTAAATGCTTGTGCTTGTGGCCACAGCATATGAGGGCAGTTCCAGCCATGTGTGCGGAAGTATGGCAAGACTGAAAAAGACCACCAGCCCAGATGTGTGGAGGCCCGCCCCCTCAATTGAAATTATAATGGATGTCTCAACACTTGAAAGCAGGAAGAAAAACTGCCCTATGATTGGGATGAACTCAATGGTAGCAACCAGAAGGTTGTGGGGGAAAATCTCCAGGATCATGTCAGGCAGGCTCAGGGTGACGATGGACTGCTGCTCACTTTTGAAGGCGCTCAAGAGTACCTGATTGTGAATCGACAGGGAGGATATGGCAATGAATATGCCAATTTCCACAAGGAAAATAACAAGGAACAGACGTCTCAGCTGAAGAACTCCGTTCCTGATGAAGAAACCACCTCTCTCCATTATACCTTATTTCAATCATGGTTGTTATATTTTCCTCAATCCAGTGGATGAAAAGTTCTGCATTCATAATACACAACGAAAATCAACGAAGTGTTACGGTGCCAGGAGATCTCAGGATACCTAAAAACTGGGGTTAAAATTGCCAGATTACAGCGGTGAACTATCTTGCTGGGTGCAATATCCGCATCTAATTCGTTCAGATGCAGTATTTGACTTCATGAGACCCCCAACATTGTCTCTGTGAGAATATTACTTTGTTCAAGAAAGGTTATATAGTGTGCACCACTATATACTATCATGGCAGACGTAGTAGTTGTACACAGCTGGAACGATGATCAGAAGGACAAGGTAATGGAGTTTGCGAATAAAGTTACCACAATGGCAAAAAACAAACAGCTTCCAAAAGGACTGAAGCTTCTTGGCATAGATCTTGGCCAGGGACAGAATATGGCAGTATGCAAGTGGGAAGTTGATTCATTGAATCATCTTATGGAGGTCGCTAAGTCTCTGGGGCCCACCTGGGACATAAAAGCCTTTGAAGTAAAGCCTGCATACAAGCATGGCCTCTTCTAATTCTTTTTACCATCATTCTCTTTTTCTATTATCCTGTCTATTTCCAGGCAGATCATGTGAATTATGGCTATATGCATCTCCTGTATTATGGGGGTGTCATCAGATTCAACATTCACCGGCTCGTTGCATATGGTCTTAATCTTTCCTCCGGATTTTCCAGTCATTCCGATGGTGTAGGCTCCAAGTTTATTGGCGGACTTTATTGCATTTATGACATTTGGTGAATTGCCTGAAGTTGTGATGCCAACGACAACGTCGCCGGATTTTACAAGTGCGTCCACTTGCCTGGAAAAGACCTCATCATAACTGTAATCATTTGCAATTGCTGTGATTGATGAAACGTTTGTGTTGAGGCACAGCGCAGCCAGCGGCCTTCTTTCAAAGGAGAAGTGACCTGTCAGTTCCGCCACGAAGTGCTGGGCATCTGCCGCTGAGCCTCCATTGCCTAATGTTACCAGCTTTCCCCCATTCTTAATGGAATCAAAAATTCTACGGGCAATGCTTCTGATCTGTCCAGCGTTAATCTTGGACCTTGCTTCCATGCCAGCTTTGATATAATCCTCCAGTGATAAATCCCTATACATGAAGAGTCATAATTAGCCAGTATTATAATGATCTATCGATGGACAAAATCGATTCGCAAATGAAACCGCCAAAAAGCACACAATGGTGTTCCTTGTACGAGCATCCTGAAGTGTTTCGCCGCCAACTGGGAAAATACTCATTCACAAGACATAATTTTTCTGTCAGACATCTGTGTAAAATATACCGTTAGCTGGATACCAAACAATTACAGGATCAATGGAAATTACCCGGCAAAACGACATCTGGAAAGCTTTTGAAACATGCCGTTCTATCAGATGAGAGTAGATGCTGGAAAAAGACTGCAATTCTCTTTTCCTTTCTCTCGGAATGCCCGCAGTGTTTAGGTAAACACAGCAAAGCTATTGCAGTTCACAACCTGAAACAAAAAAAGATGAAATGATTAATCCTTATCTTCACCCTTTTTCTTGAATCCTTTCGAAAAGCCTTTCCCGAAGCCTTTGACAACGTCTGCTCCTTTCTTGGCCACATCTCCTACAACTTCCCCTGACTTCTCTGCTACACCTTTCTTTTTGTTCTTGTCCTCATCCATGGATATGCCCTCTCTTAGCCATGGAGTGCAGTGTTATATATCTTTACCGAGCAGTCAAAAGACATTTTGGAAAGTATGGCCGAAAAACAATCATATACGCCACATCGGCAAATAGAATAGGAGGGGTTACTTATATTCAATGTGGAAACCAGGACCAACCAATACATTCCAGATTATGAAGATCCCGCCTTCATCATAGATGATGCCGAGGCATCCATGGAAGTCGGTGTACTCCGTGAACTTTTACCCCGATTCTCAGAGTGGTCTGTTGACCTTGGTTGTGGCTATGGCAGATTATCGGCTGTTCTTGCAGAGAGATCCAGGAAAATAATACTTGTGGATTACTCAATGACTAACATGAAGAGGGCCAGACAGAGGATGCTCCATGAGGGCATATCCGCTTCTTTCTTGCTTGCTGATATTTCACATCTTCCTTTCAGATCCGGCAGCCTCGACACTGTGGCAATGTTCCGGGTATTCCATCACTTTTCTGATCCAGGATTGGCTATGCGTGAAATAGTGCGCTGTATGAAACCTGATGGAAATATTGTATTCAATTACAATTCCTCTGACAATGCATCCATGATGTTGTTCTGGCTGAAGCACAAAATTAACGGTGGAAAAAGCCATCGGGAATTCCCATTTCCTCTTGTGTCAGGAACACTCAGAGGGAGCCCAGAATCTAATAAGAGACCCATATATTTTCAGACACATTCCACCATCAGGAAAATTATGCGGCAAAATGGTCTTGTGCCGTCCCTTGGAAATTTTCATTCGGGTATGCTTGGAAAGATTAATGCGGATAACCGGCTTTTAGGCCAGATGGCCCGAAATTTGCAGGCACGGATGATGGATAAGTGGCCATCAAGATTCCTGTTCCCCAACAATTATTTGCTCTGCAGAAAAAAAGGCTACAAGGACAACACTGAGTTTCACAATCTGGAAGAATTACTGGCCTGCCCTGTTTGCTACGGAATGGTTTCAATTAAAGAAGGTTTCATAGGGTGCGAGAACGGACACCGGTTCTCAATTGTGGATGGAATTTACGATTTCAGAAACCCATCATGATTTTTACTGGAGAAATTATTGCCCGTATTGGGGCTGTGAAACAAGGAAAAATCTTCAGCAACAGTTTTCATAAAGAATTAAAATTAACATATTATTCAAATTATGAACATGGCATTAATATACGAATTTAAGAATTTGATTCAGAAAATGCTAGGAAAAGATAAGGAAGCGTATTATAAGATGCTGGACCAGGTCTTTTCCCGTGCTTCAAAGATATATGATCAGAGGATACTGTCCAATTTTGTAAACGTCAATATCAGGAACATTGAGATGTCCATATTGCTTTCATATTCATTCAGGGGGTGTGTTGCACTTGAGATTGGCCAGGGCACTGGAGAGGAATCCTCGCGCTATATCAAGGCAACTGGCAACAGGCTTGATGCTGTTGATGTCTCCAGCGGCATGGTTGATTATTCCCGGTTGAAAATGACGCGTCTGGGAATTGAGGCAATGTATAATGCATTGTGCCTGCCAGCCGCAGATATCGGCAACCTAAAGAAGACATATGATGTTGTCTACAGCTTCAATGGTCTTATAAATACAGAGCCTGATTTAGCCAACTTAAAAGATGGACTCAACAAAATAACGAAACCGGGATCGGTTCTCATACTGTCCTTCCGTAACACTTCGTGCCTTGGGGAGAACCTGATCAGGATGGTCAGCAACAGACCCAAAATGGGAAGGGACCGCACACTGGCAAGTGTGGATGTCCAGGTTGCCGGAGACAGTGTTCCCTCCGTCTATTACTCCATGGACGACGCCGGGAAGTTCATTCCTGAAACTTTCAGGATAATCGGCATATACGGACTGGCCGTGCTTCTTCCTCCTTATCTTGCCGAGATTGTGAAGTCAGGGATCGCCAGAAGAATCATATCTGCCGCAGAAAGGGCAATCTGCTTTCTGCCTTTCTTCAGGACTCATGGGGATGAGATGCTAATTGTTGCAAGAAGATATGCATGACGTCAAGATAATTCTGCCACCACCAGAACCCACCGTAATCAATGTTAACTTCACGCTTGATCATGGAAGAGTGACTGTAATCCTCACAGAAAGCAGACGCAGAATCCTGGAAAAAAGAGATAAACTGGTTATAGACGGGATGACATACAGCGCAGCAAAGTGTGATTCCGGAGAAGCAACCGAAGCATTTCTAAGAAAGTACGGTAGAGAACACATGGACAGGTACTTCACGGGCAGGAAGAAGATTGCATACACGCTCACCCCTGTGGCGGATAACGTACACAGAGAATTGCATCCAGACCAGTATTCTGCCAGAATTCAGCTGGACACTGTACAGGCACACCTCAGAACTGTTGCCTCAGATTATCTCAGGAAATTCATGGCTGACGGAGTATCAATTCTGGAAATAGGCTGCTCAAACGGCTATGAGATTAGCCGTGCCAGGAATGGATTTTCCGGAACAAGCTGCGTATGCGCCGATGTATCGCCGGAAGCCCTTAAGTTTGCAAGAGAAAATTCTCCAAGAGGCATTTATGAAAGATTTGTGGAAGTGAGTGGAAACTGGAACGAAACCATTGGAACCTTCGATATCATTTACAGCACATTTGGTGCAACTGATGCTTCTTCCTTCGACAAAATCGCCAGCTTTGCAAGAAACAATCTCAACAGGAACGGAGTGTTCATCTGCACAGCTCTTAACAGGTTTGCAGCATGGGATCTCGTGCTCTCAATAATAACAGGAAAGAGAGGCTATGCCAGAGACAGACTTTCTGGGATCATTTCTGCAAGGCACAGCAGGTACCCAATCCCGGTGCTTGCCAGGAGTGTGAACGAAATTAGTGCCAGCGTTATTCTTCATCCCAGGGCATTCCGGGGCATATCCATCCTGTTTCCGCCTTATAATTACCGACGGATCAACGGGGTGCTGGCAAGGATACCATTCATCAGAAAGCTTGATGAAACACTTTCCGGAATCTTTCCAGTGAGCATGATGTGCGAATATCTGCTCTTTGCCATGAGTCCTGGAACTGCATAGAACCTCACCAGTTGCTCAGGTCTTTGCCTTGAACCCGATAGAAAAATGCCCCCACCAGAGATATCATCTCAACAATGGATGCCATGAAAAGGGCTGCCAGGCTTCCGGGATAATCCCTGTTGAAATTTCTGATGGCGGCAATTGTCTCAAGAGGATTTACTGAGGAGATTGAAAATGATGCATGCTGCCCAAGCAACCTTTTGGACTGCATATGCCCGAAGTTAACGCGGACCCTCTGCCTCAGGAGTTCCCTCATGGTGCCAGGGACTGTATTGCGCACAATCACGTCCCTGCAATACCGTATCTTCCCTCCTCCAGAAATCGCCCTGTGGCAGAGATATTCATCATCATTGACAATGCTGCTGTTTGGTATGATAAAGCGATGCCTGACAATCTGGAATTCTCCGCCACAGAAGAATTGGTTTCGGGATTCCTTCATGGCCACGTAAGAATCATGGAAATGCCACATGACCTCTCCTAACTTCGCGGAAAGAGTACTTCCGTGAAATGGTTCAATTCTGGGGAATGCCAGTTCATAATTGTCACCTAGGCATTCGATCATCCGGCCAATTACCGAATCCTGGAATCTTGTATCAGCAGATATCAGGAATATGTGACCATCACGGATATTCTGCATTGCTCTGTTGTATGATGAGGACTTACCCATTTTCCTCTGCTCGTAAAGTATCTGTATATTCTTGTGGTCTGAAATTTCGGTGTCCGTGCTGGGATCAATGCCTCCAATGGCCATTGTTGTCTCGTCAAACAGATCAGAAAGAGCCTTTTCCATTGCATATTCAACATCCGCAGGCCTTGCATAGCTGAAGAATATGGCACTTCTAAGAGTCATGGAGTTTCTCCGCCTCCCTTATGTGCTGGTACTTCAGTGAGTCAAGAAAGAAATGATGAAGGCCCATCTTTGCCTCGAAACATTCCTGGGGTTTGCCTGCTGCCTTGAGGCGGTAGTTTGTCACTCTGGTTTTGATCTGCTGATACGTGCCAACAAGCAGGTATGCCATAAGGTTCAGCATTTTCAAAGAAGTTGATGATCTGGAATCATGGGGAAGATCGGCCTGGTCCTTGAAATCATTCTGACTGGTCAGGGGCGAAAGCTGAAGCAGTTTTCCATAATACTGCGATCCAACCACGGGTATGACCCTGGTTGCGTCCCTTGCAGTAAGCTGGTCAAGGGACTTACTGAACAGGTCATGTGCAAAACTGCGATCCATGCACAGGGAGAGGCATATTTCATTGAAGCCACGCAAACGACGGAAAATGAGGGCATAGGAAAGTGTCACCCACAGGCAGTCCTGGTTTGCTATGATGAAAATATCAATGTCGTCTTCGCCCCGAGGATCGTAGGACACTGATCCTGCAATTCCTGCGAAAGTAACAAGCCGTTCAGGGAGGCCCCATATAAAAGTGGATCCGGATGCAACCTTCACCGCCTTTACGTTCCTGTACCCTGAGCTTTCTGTGACTTCCATCTTCCACCACTACCCAGTTCACCCCTATTTTTTGTGGAGAGCGAATGCAACACCGGAGGTTATGATGTAAAATGCAAACAGGATATCATAGAGTCCGGGAATATAGGACAGCGAACCCTTGAATTTGGAGAAGCCGAAGAGGTATGTTGCAAAGGACGAAGCAGAGCTGAATCCAACCATGGAATAGGTGGCAATATCTGCAATGAGGAAAACTGCAAGCAGTGCTGTTCCTACGGCGGCAATTGTTGAATTTCTTCCAGTTGGCCTGGCAAATATGATCCCGGCCCCGATTATATCCACAATGCCCGTTATGAGGAGACCGTACCAGTGTATGAAATATGGTTTCACACTTCCAAAATCAGTCTGCAGATTCTTGTCTGTGAACAGTATGGTAATTGTGATTGCAAAGTCAACGAGGAGCAATATTCCCACAGCATACACAACTTTATTGACACTTGTTGCCATTATACAATCATTACGTAATTATAATATTAATACCTTACTACACAAAAATATTGTAGTTATATCTATTAATAGTTGTCTGATAGCACCATGAAACATGATAAGGAACGCCTCTCTTCGCACCCTTCCGCCCCAGAAGCGAGCTTTCCTGACCGCAGGGCCCTTTCCATTGCAATTGTGACGCATAACAGAAAACAGAAGCTCCAGGAACTGCTCAATTCCATACTCGGATCGTGGCAGATTGTTTCTATGCTGGCAAGGATAATAATAGTTGACGATTCTTCAGTCAGGACAGAAGTCTATTCTGACTTTCCGGATTTGATTGATTACGTGTGGCTCCCCGATCGCGTATTCATAACAAGGGCCAAGAATATTGCGTGGAGAAGGGCTACAACGCCCCTGATTCTATTCATAGACGATGACAACATTGTCAACGGCGAGGCGGTGATGCACCTGATAGACATAATGGAGAAATATCCAAGGATAGGTGCGGTGATGCCTTCTGTGTCATATCGCAGCCAGCCATCACGCATCTGGGTATATTCCACGCCATTCAGGAGAGCTAGATGGTCCATGAACCTTGCCGGAAGAAATTCGATTGAGCATGTACTTCCGGATCAGGACCTCATGAATACAGATGCTCTCCCCAATGCCTTCATGATAAGGAGATCAGTCTTGCTCGCCATATCGGGCTTTGACGAGGAATTCATTTACAACAATTCCTGCGATCTATGCCAGCGGATTAAGGGATCAGGGTTTGAAGTGTACGCATCGACAGTGTCAAGATTTCATCACGATGTCCCGCCCCCTGGCCAAAAGGGCTATTGGGCGGATCATGTTGCTGCTGACGTCGAAAGAGCATTCCCTGAATCCAGAGACTGGACTCTCCTGATGAGAAAGATACACGGAAAGAAGAGTGTGCACTCCCCATTCCTTTACGTGAATTTTATAAAATGGGTGATTCAGGTTGATCTGGGCATGCTGCTGATCAGGCTTTCTTCAAAACAGTTCATCAGGATCAATATCAGCTTCCTGAAAGGGTTTATTTTGGGAATAAGAATGAAGGTCTCCACATTTTACAGAACCGAAAATGCAAATTATGGCATAATACAGGAAACAGAGTAACCGATACCGTAATTTCCCATCATCTGTTTTTTCTGCAGCAATCCACAGAAGCACATATTCATGCATTGGAAAAATCGTACCAGATATTATGCCTCAGCCAGACTGCCTGAGAGGAAAACACACAAGAACCCCCTAAAGCCTGTATCCGCAAACACAGCAAAATTCTGCACTATTTTGCGCAGAACAGTTAATATAGTGCAAGTGAGTCTGACTGGTGATAATGTCATATTCCATCTGCATAACGAACTTCAATGATCGACCGTACATAGATAAATCGTTCCAGAGTATCACCGACTTTGCTGGAAGGATAGATGCGGAGGTTGTTGTGGTGGACAGCAACAGCACTGATGGATCCCGGGAAGTTATTGATGATTACCTTCATAGAGGACTTGTTCAAAAAGTAATAAGCAAGCGATGCTCAAGGGGAACCGGAAGGGATATTGCTTTCCGAAATTCCCATGGCG
>JAMCUV010000027.1 GCA_023379345.1 Thermoplasmatota archaeon | reverse complement strand
CAAGGTCCGTGACATGCCTTGCCCTTAGGTATCCATCAAGGTCTGTCTGGAAGAAGGCATCGTAATGGCGCTTTGTGATCCTGTACCCGCTGATGGAATCAAGTGCAGGATAGAGGCGGGAACCGGGCGTACCGGCAAGGCAATGCTCTCCCCAAACCGCAAATTCAGGGTCATCCTTGATATGGGTATCAAGTGTGAATATGATCTCTGATCCAGCGGGAAGGCTGGAAAGGAAATGCACTGCCCTCTCTGCCACCTCCACAGCCCTCTGCGATCCGAATTTCCCGGTGACAAAATCATTCACAAGGTCCACCACAATATATGCACGCTTCATCTATCATCACCTCCGTCCGCGGAATTCACCCACCACGCGGTGTCGCTGCCGTTATCCTCAATGTATACTCCCATCTCAAGCAGCCGGCTCCTTATGGAATCAGCCAGCTGATACTGCTTTATCGCCCTGAGCTGCTTCCTTATGTTGAGGAGGAGCTCCACAGTTCCAGAAACTGTTGCATCAGAAGAGCCCCTCCTGATGATCCCCGCAAATGAATCAACCCATTTCAGGACGCTGTATGCCTGATTGAGCTCGTCCGTTCCAAGATTTTCCAGGTCTGCGTTCCAGGAACCCACAAGTTTTATGACGTCGCGGAACAGACCGCGGAAATCCATGTTATCCTGTATGATTGAGTTCAGGGATGCGATGAGGTCATAATCCATCCTGTACTCTGCCCTGTCGCCAAGTTTCAGAAGTACCTTGTTGTAAAGGATTGAGATCTGGCTTACATTCCTCCTGGCCTCCTGGAGCAGGGATTCTGAATAGTTCAGGGAACTGCTGAAGTTAGCGTTCAGAAGGGCAAAGCGAAGGTCTTCCGCCCTGTATGACCTTAGAACTTCCCTTATGGTCACGAAGTTCTTCAGGGATTTGCTCATCTTCTCATCGTTGACGTTTATCATACCGGTGTGGATCCAGTAATCCACAAGGCGGTCTCTTCCGCTTATTGAACGTTCAATGGCAATCTCCGCGTCGTGGTGCGGAAATATGAGGTCCATCCCGCCACCGTGGATATCGTACACCGGCCCGAAGTATCTGTCGGTTATGGCAGTGTCCTCAATGTGCCAGCCAGGCCTGCCTTTACCCCAGGGAGAATCCCAGTAGGGCTCTCCCGGCTTCATCTTCTTCCATACTGCAAAGTCCCGTGGGTTTCTCTTGGTGACGGATGTATCGGAAGAAGACAGCAGGGTATCAGGATCCTGCCCCCATAGCTTTCCGTAATCCGGGAACTTTGAGATGTCGAAGTACACGCCATCCTCAGTTTCATATGCCATTCCCTTCTGAATCAGTATGGATATCTGGTTCAAGATCTCGGCAATGTGATCAGTTGCGTGTGCGAAGAAGTTGACGCTGTCAATCCTGAGCAGGGACATTATGTTATGGAATTCCCGGGTATAACGCCTTGAAATAACATCATAGGTGACGCCCTCAGCGTTTGCGCGATCTATTATCTTGTCGTCGATATCAGTTATGTTCTGCAGATAGAATACCCTGTACCCTGAGGTTCTCAGGTATTTCACAAGGGCATCGAAGAATATGTACGTCCTGGCATGGCCTATGTGGAAATTGTCCTGCACTGTTGGGCCGCAGACAAACACCCTTATGACCCTGTTCGATGGAAGATCAAGAGCAACCCTGGCCCGGGCCATTGTATCGTAAATCCTCATCTGCCTGGAACCATATTGCACTGAGATAATAAAATTCACCCAGTGGGTAATTGAGAGGAGCTAAGCATGGAGCATGGAAAATTAATAGTAACTGCAGGTTTACATACTGGATGGAGGCAGATCCTGGAGGGAGCAGGCGCAGAATTCAGGCAGGGGGAATAGTTCTTGCAATCATCGGGGCATCCCTCTGGGGGCTTTCCGGGACATTATCATCCATCCTCTTCAGGAATTACGGCATGCCTTTCTCGACCCTTGTCTCACTGAGGATGATACTTGCCGGAGTAATAGCCCTGGCGGTATTGCGCCCAAAATTCCCCAGAAAATCAGTGCGTGATTTCCTGGTATTTGCGCTGGCAGGGCTTTTCGGTGTCCAGATAACATACCTTGCCACCATAAGCTACTCCAATGCGCCAACTGCCACCCTCCTGCAGTATCTGTTCTTTCCCATTGTGATGATATATGAAGTCGCACGTAGGAAGATCAGCCTTACGGCGGGAATACTTGCATCAGTGGCCCTTGCACTTGGCGGAACATTTGAGCTCACAACAAGCTTCCCAAGTCATTCCGCTGCCATAATCCTCAGCCCTCTTGCCATAGTCTTTGGACTGCTGTCGGCCCTGACGGCAGCACTGTACACAATAATGTCCGGGCCGCTTATCAGGCAGAACGGGACACTGCCAGTGATCACATGGGCATTCATAATCGGCGGAGCTTTCTCCATAATATTCAGCGTGAACAGCAGCTATGCATATTTCTCAGATATCCAAGTGAGCGAATTACCGATGATCGTGGCACTGGTGCTCCTGGTGGCAGTGTTTGGCACACTTGTGGCTTTTGGCCTCTATATAAGGAGCATGCAGGAGATCACTGCCACCCAGGCCTCCCTTGCCGGAACAATGGAACCCATCACGGCAGCACTGTCATCAGCCATACTCCTGGGAATATTCCTGACAGGTTTCCAGTATGTGGGTGGCGTTATGATAATTATGGCCATAATCATTGTTCAGCTCTTCTCATTCAGGCCAAAGACCGCCGCATAATGAATCATTCAGATTTAATATGATTCTGCAATCAGGGATGGCATGATGGCGGGCTTAAACCGAAAGGACAGACAGTTGATAGGTGCTGTTGGTTTCATGGAGGTGGTCCGCATGCTTGGCATATTCCTCATACTGCCTGTGCTTGAGGTATATTCTGCCAGTCTTACCAAATCTGTAATCCTCATTGCCCTTGCATTTGGAGCATATGGGCTTGCCTCAGCAATTTTCCAGAGTTTCTTCGGTATCCTTTCGGACAGGATAGGCAGGAAAGCCACCATAATAATAGGTCTTCTACCCTTCATTGCAGGCAACCTTCTCACCTTCGCAGACCACTCCATACTCATGCTTATTGTGGGCAGATTCATTGCCGGTGCGGGTGCCATAGGGTCAGTGGCCACAGCAATGGTCCAGGAGAACGTTCCGGAGCAGAAGAGGAATGCAGCCATGGCCCTGGTTGGCATTCCGGTTGGAATTGCTTTTCTTATTGGCCTTCTACTGGGTCCGGAACTTGGATACGCAATCGGTTTCTATTATCTCTTCCTCATATCGGCTGTTCTGGGCGTTGCGG
>JAMCUV010000026.1 GCA_023379345.1 Thermoplasmatota archaeon | reverse complement strand
GCAGGGTAAGGCTTTTCAACTTCGGCTTCCTGATTTTCACGGTTGGTTCAATACTGCTTTTCATCACACCCAACAAGGGTGATCTTGGTGCCCAGGAGATCATAATATTCCGTATGGTCCAGGCAATTGGTGGATCGTTCCTGTTCGCCAATTCAGCAGCAATAATAACTGACAGTTTTGGCCCAACCGAACGTGGCAAGGCCATGGGCATAAACCAGATAGCTGCCCTTGCAGGCTCACTGGTGGGCCTGATTCTTGGAGGTCTTCTTGCCACCATCAACTGGAGGTACGTATTTCTGGTGAGCGTGCCAGTTGGCATACTCGGAACAGTGTGGTCATACCTTAAGCTGAAGGATCACTCAATAAGGCACAAGGACCAGAAGATTGACATTGCTGGAAACGTCACATTTGCTGGCGGCCTCACGCTTATACTCCTGGGAATCACATATGGCCTGATGCCCTACGGGACATCATCAATGGGCTGGGGCAACCCATGGGTGATAACTTCCATAGTTGCAGGATTTGCAATGGTTGTGGCTTTCGTGCTGGTAGAAAGGGTTGTATCACAGCCAATGTTCAATCTCTCACTTTTCAAGAACAGGGCATTCACCACAGGAAGCGTTGCAGGAATGCTGCAGTCAATGGGTATGGGCGGAGCAATGTTCATGATCATAATACTGCTTCAGGGAGTCTGGCTCCCCCTCCACGGGTACTCATACACAAGCGTTCCTTTCTGGGCAGGCATATACATGATACCCATGATGGCAGGCTTTGTTGTTCTGGGCCCAATCAGCGGCGCTATCTCTGACAAGGCAGGTGCCAGAACGATATCCACAATTGGAATGGCAATCAGCGCCGTCTCCTTCATACTGCTTTCAACCCTGAGCTATAATTTCTCATATCCCGTTTTCGGTGCAATGCTGTTTATGATGGGATCAGGAATGGGCTTGTTCGCGGCTCCAAATATAACGGCAATCATGAATTCAGTCCAGCCGCAGCTTCGCGGGGTTGCCTCAGGCATGAGGGCCACTCTGCAAAATACAGGCCAGACTGCAAGCATGGGCATATTCTTCACCATAGTTCTCGTGTCGCTTACGTCAAAGCTTCCATCGGCGTTTACTGTGGCACTGGGGCAGGCTGGAGCTCCAGAGCTCATCCCGTTCTTCATAAAGATTCCGCCCACATCGGCACTGTTTTCTGCTTTCCTGGGATACAATCCAGTTGCCACTATTCTGGGCCTGTTTCCCAAGGGTTCAGTCTCCTCCATTCTAAATCCTGGTGTTGTGACATACCTTGAAGGAAAGACCTGGTTCCCGCATGCACTGGCTGGGGCCTTCATGGGTGCATTGAGAATGTCATTCTACATAGGTGCGGTAATATTCGCAATGGCCGCCCTGTTATCGGCGCTCAGGGGTAAGAGATACATATACGGTGAAGCAACACCTGCTGATACCATGAGAAATAATGAGACTGCAGCGCAATCTCCTGTAAGCAGCCCAGGAATGTCAAAAGCTGAGAATTCCTTTCAGGAGACAGATGCCGAAGCATCAAGGAAAGTTTTAACTGCAAATGATGTTATAAATAAGGGAGAAAAGGTAAGATAGAACAGCATGGAGGAATCAGTTGACTGAAGAAAAGAAGGAATCATCCTGCGATATGGATACAATGGATCTATGGCATGTATTTTCCCGTGTCTTCAGGAACGGGAAGAAGCTCATAGAGCGGGAGCTTGAGAAGATTGGCATAAAGCCCACTGAACTGCGGGTCCTGTTTTCACTTTCAAAGGACCGTGACACCACAATGAACTCCCTGGCCGCGGAGAACGATGTTACAGGCCCATGGATAACGGGGGTCGTGGACGAGCTTGAAAAGAAAGGATACGTGACAAAGGTCAGGAGTGCCACGGATCGAAGGATCATCAAGGTTTCCATCACTGATCATGGTAACGAGGCGCTTGAGCAAGGAATCAAGGTATACAACAAGCTCATAGAACTGGTTTTAAGAAATCTTTCTCCGGAAGAATCAGCCGAATTCAGGTCAATACTGTCAAAGATTGAGATAGCACTCAGCGATCAGGCGGATAGGTAAGAATCCAGATTTTCGGCAAAGAATTGAAGAAACATAGCCCAACCCTGCTAGTGGCATATTTTTCCAACAGCGTTTAGCAATATTCTGCAACAACTAACAGCAGAGTAGACGCAACCAGTTTTTAATACGCTCTATCACTCCCCTCAAAATGGAAGTTTCAAATCAATCGCCAACCAGAGTAAACCCGTGGTCAATATACCCTGGCGCCATAGCAGGTTGGATAATGGATGCATTCAATCTCAGCATGATGTTCCTGCTGGTACCTGTAATTGCAAACCAGTTCTTCCCTGCAAATGATGGACTTGCAATAATAGGTACATGGAGCATCTACACCACAACATTCATTTTCAGGCCGGTTGGAGGCCTGATATTTGGAAGGCTTGGAGATCGAATAGGCCGGAAAAATACAATGACAATCACGCTTCTTGGACTTGGTCTCATAACATTTGCCACTGGTTTCCTGCCGGTATATGCCATTGTTGGAATAGCTGCACCACTGCTACTGTTCTTTTTCAGGATAATTACGGGAATATTTGCTGGGGGAGAATACGGAAATGGTTCTTCCATCCTGATGGAATCCGTGAAAGGAACGAAACGCGGTATCTGGGGCGCTGCAATTCAGAGCGGATATCCTCTGGGGTACACTCTTGCTGCAATTATTTTCCTGTACCTCCATTATGTATTTCCCGGAACCGGGTTCACTATTACCGGATGGCGCTGGATGTTCTGGATCGGCATAGTGCCAGCAGTCATAGGGCTTGTAATCCGGCTAAAAATGCCTGAATCAGCCATGTGGCTTGAAACCAAGAACAAGGCGAAGCAGGTCACCATTGGAACTCTTTTCAAGAATAAGAAGCTTGTGTACGAAATTATCATGGGCATACTTGCCATGACCGGGATAGCCTGGGTTTATGGCCTTACACTTGGATTCTTTCCCACAGTGCTTTCAGTCAACAGCTTCCTGAAGTTTCCGTATTTCATATACGTGGTGATCACAGCTATCCTGGTTTCACTGGTTGGTTATGTACTATCTGGGTATCTGAGTGACTTCATTGGCCGGCGTAGGATCATGATAATATTTTCAGTGCTGGCCATAATCGCTGCAATACCAATGACATTCCTTATCATGAGACATGATTTAGGCTTCACAGGATCATTGATATTTGCCAGTGTCATAGCATTCCTGACCACTGGAATATACGGGGTCATACCAGCCTTTCTCAGTGAAAAATACCCAACTGAGGCCAGGAGCACAGGAACTGGCCTTGGTTTCAATGGAGGTTTCATTCTGGGAAACTGGAGCACAGTTTTCCTGCTGCTCATAGTTAGTTTTGCTGCAGCCACTTTCTACGAATGGTGGGGAATTTTCGTGATCATTGGTGAGCTGTTCATCCTTGTTTCCGCACTGCTGTCAAGGGAGACACGGGGAGCTAATCTTTCCGACATAAAACTCTAATTTTCCCATAGACTCCTTCATTTTTTCAGTCTCCATAATTTATGATAACTTGTCCTGTGAATTTTTTAGGGTATTCACCTTTTTGTCTCAATTGATTAAATCAGGTAAAACATCCTATGCACGTCAGGTTATATATGTTAATTTCAGGTTTGTATTGGCATGAAGATACGTGCCTCCGGCGCTTCCGGCGTATTTGATCGGAAGAATACACAGCATTGGCTGTTTCCAAGGAAAAATTATGCATGCGAGGGATGGGATTTGAACCCACGAACCCCTACGGGACAGAATCTTAAGTCCTGCACAGTTGGCCAGGCTTTGTTACCCTCGCAATCAATCCGTTTATACTTCGGCAATATATTAAAAGTGCTGAAATTCGATGATTTATGGTGTTGTGCTCTGTCTCAATAATTGAATGCGGGAGAATAATAGGTTAACTGGAAAAGTAATGGGAATTTCTGAAAACCCATTTCCCTGAACAGATGAGGTAACAATAGAACTCCGTCCATTTCACCAAGTTAAAGGCCTGCAGTCGATTCTGAAAAACTTAAGCTTTTTAACAGTTGCGAGCGGGAATTTTCCCTCCGAAAGCAAGGGATGTAAGCTAACCTATTTGTATGACAAACAGATGATATTGCTGTCCGCTGGCAGACAGAAGTAAAATTGGTCGGATCGCAATTGCTCCATGCTTGCCTGCAATCCGTAAAGTCAGGTGGCTTAGCATGGAGGACAAAGTACCTTCTGGCCGAGGGGAATTCAAGCCTGTGGAGATTCCGCCAGCAACCTTTGAAGCAGGAAGCCTCTTTCGAAAGATAGGGGAGGTCACAGCATTTAAAATCCATACAGGTTCAAACATAACAGATGCCCGGAGGGCGTTCATGGAAAAAGCGAAAATTGTGGTAATAGGGGCAGGTATTGTTGGGCTTGCCATCGCTGCCAAGCTTTCAGAGCTTAATGACGGGGTCCTGGTCCTGGAAAAGAACAAGAAACATGGACAGGAGACCAGCAGCCACAACAGCGGCGTTATCCATTCAGGGATTCATTATCCTAATGGTTCGCTTAAGGCAATGCTCTGTGTGGGGGGCAATTCCATGATCTATGAAACATGCAGAAGATATGGATTACCTTACAAGCGCCTTGGCAAGCTAACTGTTGCAACAGGTGAAACCGAGATCAGGGAACTTGAAAGACTGATGAAAATGGGAGAAGGCAACGGTGTGGATGGGCTCAGGATGCTGGATGGCAATGAAGTGAGCAGGATGGAACCAAACATTCACGTGGAAAGGGCCCTCTATACCCCATCCACTGGAATACTGGAACCAGACGATCTCATGCAGCATTTCCTTGGAAGAATTAATGAAAACGGAGCATCAGTTTCCCTGGAAACGGAGGTTACCGGCCTGAAGAGTACCGGTTCAGATTATGAAATTTCTGGCGTGAGCTCAAACACCAATTTCACTATCAGGGCTGACACCGTGATAAATTGTGCTGGCCTGAATGCAGACAGGGTTGCTGCAATGGTTGGTCTAGATGTGGACAAGCTGGGCTACAGGCAGCATTACTACAAGGGCGATTATTTCAGAATAACGGGCAAGGCTCCCGTAAATATGCTGGTCTATCCTGTTCCAAAGGGTGCAGGCTTGGGAATACACCTTACGCCAGATATGGCAGGATCTGTGAAAATGGGTCCAAATGCTTATCCAGTGAAAATGATAGATTACAGGGTAGAATCAAGCGAAGAAGAATTCCGAAAGGACGTTCAAAGATTTCTACCTTCCATATCAAACCGAACCATACAGCCAGATTCATCAGGCATAAGGCCAAAACTCAATGGTAGTGAAGGAGGATTTGCGGATTTTGTCATAAGGCATGAAGCAGACCGAGACTTATTCGGTTTCATAAACCTCATCGGAATCGAGTCACCGGGTCTTACTTCGTCTCCCGCGATAGCCGAATATGTTTCGGAAATTTATGAAAATGAAATAAGAACTTAGTGGACTGGGAGAATCTGTAAATAATTTCTCATTACAAGGATGACTGCACTTCAAAAATGCAAGGTTATGTTCCAATTACCTATGCCCAAGCAGGGGATTTTGTGCTTGAAATTTATCAAAGAGGAGGCATGGGCGAACATGTCAAATAGTTGAGCTTCGTGATGTAACAACCGTGCTTTTGGGAAATTTGTATTGAGAAACGAAGCAGGACTTCAAGCGTTGGAAAAAATAGCCTTCACCCAGTGATCTGTCACTATTTGCTCAAATGTGTATTGAAACCCGAAAGTCTCTGAGATCTCTCTACAGGAGGGAGAGGTTTAAAAGTATCAATCAGTTACACAATTATGATGCCAGGCAATATTCCTCCGGGAGGGGAACTAGTCGAGTTCGAAATTGACGAGGAACCCAAGTGGATCACAGTGAAGCTCAAGGACGGTTCGGTCATTCAGATAAAGATGGAGATTGTGGCCATCATGAGAAATGGGAATGATCAGAATACCGGTCTTCCCATGTATATGGTGCAGGCCACCAACATAATCAGGATGATGAAGGTCCCCAAGGACCTCATAAAGAAAGGGGAAAAGCAGGATGATAACAGGGGACAGACTCTTTATCGATAAATCTGAATTATTACGTCTATATTTATTATAATATATAACACGCTGTAGTCATAACGTTGTAGAAAGACATTATATTCCGGATACCATATGGCTACTGTGGACGACAAGGATTGGGCAATACTCGAGTTGCTGAAATCCGATTCCAGGATGTCGAATTCGGAAATTGCCCGAAAGCTCAACGTGTCGGAAGGCACAATACGCAAGAGGATAGAGAAGCTGCTTCAGGAGGGAGTCATAAAGAGATTCACCGTTGTGCTGAGAAGCGAGGGCGTTGAGGGACTTGTTCTCATAAAGACAGAACCAAAGAAATCCATGGAAATCTACAACACCCTGTCAAAGAAATTCGACGAGATTTTTGAATTTTCAGGAAGGTTTGATCTGGTCATCCGGGCGTACTGCAAAACCCTGGATGAACTTAACAAGCTTGTTGACGGCGTCAGATCCATGGACGGCGTCAAAAGCACGGACACTCTTGTGAGGCTCCATTGAGTCCTATGATCCTATCTTCGATATAATTATATATTCAGGTCTAATCAGAACAAGGAGGCAACATCATGGCAGAAGAGAATATCATTTTTGTCGGAAAGAAACCAACCATGAACTATGTTCTTGCCGTTGTAACCCAGTTCAACAACAATGTCGACCACATCACCATTAAGGCGAGAGGCAAGGCCATCAGCAAGGCAGTTGACATTGCAGAGATCACAAGGCACAAGTTCATTCAGGACGCAAAGTACGGGAACATCAAGGTGGAAACAGAGGTCCTCCAGGGAGAGAGGGGAGAATCCAACGTTTCGTCCATTGAGATAACCCTCACAAGATAGGTACCATATCTTAATTTCTCATTCATAATTCTGGTTATTTTGTGCGTTCATTAAAATATCAAAAAAATCCTTAACAACCATTAAATTTTGAGTTGGCATAAAGGATAAGCTTAGTGGGTATATGAAAAACTTTGTTGACTGGGAAATTGGGCTTCATGGCAAGGTGGACGAGGTTAATCTCAGGCTCCTGGAGATCATTAAGACGGATCAGAAGGACCTGTATGAGATGGCAAAGTATACCATTGAAGCTGGAGGAAAGAGATTCCGACCGCTACTGACAATCCTTGCTTATGAAGTCAGCTCGGACAACCCATATTCTCAAATTCTGGATCTGGCAGCCGGCTATGAGCTGATTCACACTGCCAGCCTTATTCATGATGATATAATTGACGATTCCTCCACCAGGAGAGGCAGGCCCACACTGAATAATGTATATGGACTGAATCACGCCATTGTTGTGGGAGACTACCTGTTTGCAAAGGCTTATGAGATGGGTTCCAGGTATGGCCCTGTGGTTTCCAAGATAATGGCTGACGCCTCAAGCAGGCTGGCGGAAGGGCAGACACTTGAAGCAATAAACCTTGGCAATATGGACCTGACTGAGGAGACATACCTTGAGATTATAAGCAACAAAACAGCTCATTTCTTTGAGGCGTGCGCCATGGGGGCCACCACTGCAGCAAAAGCCTCGCCAGAAGTATCCAGGAGCCTTCAGGAGTTTGCTTTCAATCTGGGTATGGCTTTTCAGGTAACTGATGATATCCTGGATATAGTTGGGGATTCGTCAAAACTTGGAAAGCCAGTATTTGCAGATGTTAAGCACAATGCCATAACAATACCCATAATCTATACGCTTAAGAACGCGGACAAATCTGCAAAGGATGAGATACTGAGCGCACTCAAGGTTGGGGATGATCGCTCTGTTGACGACCGCTTCAAGGACCTCATGGTCAAGACCGGAGCAATAGATTACTCGTTTTCAATAGCGAAGGCTTACTCACAGAGAGCCTTGAAGGCACTGCATATGTCTGAACGATCTCCCGACCTTGATCTGCTTATGGAACTGGCAATGATTGTTGTGGAAAGGATTGAGGAACTGAGCTGAAATGAAGCGCAACAGAAATCTTTTGTGTCAGTTCCAGTTTTATGAATAAGGTCAATGACGGTTGTTTTGGAGATAGCAAAAAATATTCAGGTCTTTTCCATTAACATCTATGCCAGAAAATGATTTTGACGCCTTCAGGAAAGATACGCTGAAGAGCGTTGCTATTGAGGAAACAAACTCAGGGATTTTTGCAGGTAAGTGGTACCCGAAAGCAGGGGAAAGCAAGTACGATTCCATAAGCCCTGTTGACGGGAAGCACAATGCAACCGTATTCCTGGCGACGAAAGAGCAATATGAAGAGGTAGTCAGGCATTCGCAGAAGGCTTTTGATGAGTGGAGCAAAATTCCAGCCCCGAAGCGTGGGGAAATCATAAAGACAATCGGTGACGAACTGGCAAAAAAGAAGAAGGACCTTGGCGCGCTGGTAACCCTTGAGGCCGGAAAGACCACCAGCGAGGGAGAAGGCGAGATCCAGGAAATGATTGACGTTGCATATTTTGCAGCAGGATTATCCAGACAGCTGTATGGGCTCACCATGGCAAGCGAAAGGCCAGATCACAGGCTGTATGAGCAGTGGCAGCCACTGGGGCCCATTGCAGTAATAAGTGCTTTCAACTTCCCATCCTCAGTGTGGTCCTGGAACGCCATGGTTGCTGCCGTATGCGGTGATACTGTGGTGTGGAAGCCATCAACCAAAGCCTCCCTTGCAGCCGTTGGAGTTATGAAGGTCATTTCCAGTGTCCTTGACAGGGAAGGCGCCCCGCAGATATTCTCCCTGGTGGCAAGCAGAGGATCTGAAGGGGGAGAGTGGATATCCAATGATCCAAGGCTCAAGCTGGTATCATTCACCGGATCAACAAAAACTGGAAGAACCATTTATGAAAACGTTGCCAGAAGAATTGGCCGTGCAATACTTGAACTTGGTGGCAACAACTGCTCCATAGTTTCCGACAGGGCGGACATGAAGCTTGCGCTGAAAGGTGTGGCATTCGGCGCTCTGGCCACGGCAGGGCAGCGCTGCACAAGCACCCGCCGCGTGGTTGTTCATGAGAAGATCTATAATGAATTCCTGGCAAAACTCAAGGACATATATGCCAGTGTGAAGATAGGAAACCCCAGAACCAATGGTGTCCTTGTTGGGCCACTCATAGATGACGGTGCAATCTCCACATATGAGAAAGCAATAGCTGAGGCTGTGAAGGAAGGCGGAAAGCTGGTCATAGGAGGAAAGAGAATCCAGGTTCCAGGTCTTGAGAAGGGCTTTTACGTGAATCCTGCCATCATCGAGGCGAATCCCGGAATGGAGATCACCAAGCAGGAAACCTTCGGTCCACTGCTATACATATTCAAGTACAGGACAATTGAGGAGGCGCTTGAGATTCACAATGCAGTTCCTCAGGGACTTTCATCGGCCATATTCACCACAGACATGCGTGAAGAAGAGTATTTCCTTTCTGCACGTGGTTCAGACTGCGGTCTTGCCAACGTGAACACCAGTACGGCTGGCGCTGAGATCGGCGGTGCGTTCGGCGGTGAGAAGGAGACCGGCGCCGGAAGGGAAAGCGGAAGTGATTCCTGGAAACTGTATATGAGGAGGCAGACTGTTACAATAAACTACGGACGTGATCTCCCTCTGGCCCAGGGCGTCAGATTCGATGTATGAATGCGAGCAGGAGCCCCGCTTCCCGGATTACCAGCAGTCATTTTTTAATAATTAATTATTATCAACCATCACAATCTCATGAACATACAATTGAAAGCTCACAGGGAGATGTTTTACGTTAATTTCTTGAGGTCGGCGGGATCCATGGTCATCATGCGTCCCAAGCCGCATCACGGCAACTGCACCAGCATTGCTGTCCCATATAGGTTAAAGAAAACGCAGCAGAATGAAGGCTCATTATTGGGCAAAACCATCATTCATGGGGGCAGCGCAAACAGCATGTCTCCCTGGGTAGGAAAACGGGATTCTGAAACTTCTGAAAACCTAAACCATCGGGTTCCCGGCATCAGTCCCGAAACTTATGAGAAGCTGGAAATTGTGGCAGGATTCGAATTTTCCAGGTGGAGCAGACCAATTACGAGGAACATATTGGAGAGTATTTAAATGGTTAGACTAGATGGATTTGTACATGGAATTTATCCAAAAAGCGAGAAACTACGGGTGAGAATCGGACGCTGGGAGAGAGGATCATTATCTGCGGACGAACTTAACGATCTCATTGCGGAGGAGACGACAGTTTATGAGGATCTTTTTGAAGGGCATGCCCTGCACACAGATCCGCTGTTCAGCTGGTATGACATATTCAGGCCAGTTGTCCTGATGTCAAGCGGCATGGATCTGGGGCCACTGACACGATTCGAGGAAACGAACACTTTCTACAGGATACCGCAGTTGCACGGACCCCCATCCCTAAGGATTCCGCCGGACGTTTTTCACGAACTTCCGGAGAACCCGCCACTTCCCCTGTACCATTCAAGGAAAGATCCGGCCCTGTTCCTGCCGGGTCCGGAAACTCTGTTCAGGTTCTCAAGGAATGTTGGCAACCTGGAAAGGCGCACTTTCCTGGAGGCCACCTGCCTGATTTATGCTGGCATAGTGACAAAGCTGAAGCCGGCAAGAACTTTCATAATGGAACGGGTCAAAGTGGATGGGATCGCCCTGGAGGCCATTTCCCGCATAACAGATCCTTCCGGAATTATGCTGTTCACCACTGGAAACCTTGAAGGAAACACATTCTCCGGCAAACAACACAGGTTCCATTCAATAATTGTGGACCCAACCAGATCAAACCTGCAGGTTGCCAGAGATCATTCCACCGTTCCTGGAATCAAACTGGTGGATGGGCATAACACCAGGATGGAATCAGTCGACGAGATCAGAAAAAAGGCTGAGGAATTATCCAGGGGAATGAACATTGAAAGGATGATCGTGGCAAATTCTGATTACCTGGACTTTCTTCCAAGAAAGATTGCAGATCAGAAGGTAAAGCTTCTGGCGGGGCTTGGTGAGTAATATGGCGGACAAGAATTTGATTTTACAGGAAATAGGCAGTTTCAGGAAACCGGAATATCTGAGCAAGAATTTCCACCAGCTGGAAGGAACTGAGGAGTTCAACGTGCTTGCTGGGAAAGCAACAGTAGAGACTCTTGACCTGTTCAGGAAGTCCGGGCTTGAGAATCTGGGAGTCGGCGGGGAGATGTTTCGGTGGGAGATGTATGAGGCTCTGGCAAACAACATTGGAAATCTTGAGTTTTATGGAATGGTCAGGTCATTTGACAACAGGTACTACAGGAAAGGCAGCGTAACAGGCCCGGTGGTGAGGAAGCATCCGTTCCACAGGGATGAACTGGAATTTCTCCTTGCAAACACCCACGACAGGCTCAAGCTACCAATAACCGGTCCATACACCATGATGGACTGGTCATTCAATGAATACTACAGGGACAGGAGGGAACTGGCAAATGCATATGCTGACGCAATAAACAAGGAACTGAGGGAACTCAAGGAAATCTGGGATCATCGCAGGAAAGGTGAAATCTTCGAGGTTCAGATAGATGAGCCGGCAGCCACCACACATCCGTCTGAGATGGACATAGTTGTGGAATCTGTGAACAGGTCATTCGAGGGAATTTCCGGCATTGAACCGTCAATCCACGTCTGCTACAGTATAGATTACGCATATCTCTACAACACCATGGCTGATCTGAAGGTGCATGGCTTGAACCTGGAATTCGCCAACAGAGATACCCTGACACTGGGGAAGGGGCTGGATCACCGTCCTGGATATGCAGACCTCAAGGAGTATGCCGCCATGAATGATACCCTGTCAAGGAAGAAATTCATGGGCCTTGGTGTAACGGATGTGCACATTGATGACATTGAGAGTGTGGAACTCATTAAGGACCGTATTGAAACAGCCCTGGACATAATCGGAGATCCATCACTGGTCAGGATCAATCCGGATTGCGGCCTGCGTACAAGATCAAGGGAAACCGGCTTTGAGAAGCTGAGGAACATGGCTCTGGCCACAGCAGCTGTCAGGAAAGAACTCTGATATTACCTGGCATTTATTTTCTTGAAAACCCTCCAGTTGCTCCCTAAATAATTTTCCTCATTATATGTAAGGGCACATCTTATTATATTGTGGTGCAAAGGTAATCCTGATCAATATGCTGGAAGTCAGGTTTCACGGAAGAGGGGGACAGGGTGC
>JAMCUV010000025.1 GCA_023379345.1 Thermoplasmatota archaeon | reverse complement strand
CCTTCAGGCCACGTGATATCCTGGTTGCACTTCCCACTGCCACAGCTGTTACCGTCATACCAGCCAGGAGCGGAATCTGGAAATGCCCGGAATACCCTGATCTGTACAGGAGAATAATGCTCAGGAGTAGAACTGACCCATACAGAACGGTAGCTTTTCCGCCACGTGTTGCGATGACTCTTCCCAGCAGGATTATTATGGCTAGTATCACAATGGCAATTACAAGCAGGAAATAGATACGTGCTGAAATGAACTCGGAATAGGTCAGGCCTCCGTTCTCGAATGAAACCGGGAGAAGATGGAAATACGACAGAACGAAATAGCCGCCAATGAGCGGTATCACCGCACCGGCCAGTTTTCTTGCCGAGGCCGGGGGTGCTATTCCCCTGAATATATACACGACCGCTGTCACGGATATTATGAGAATTATGTAGGAAAGAACCAGGTACAGCAATGGATATACGATGGTTGCTGGAGAGGTGAACCCCCTGATGAGGAATATAATGCTGCTGTTAAATCTCAATGGCAACATGACCATGTTGCCCAGAATCAGGAACTTCGGGACCTGCCTGTGGAACTTGAAGCGGGTGAAGTATGCCTCAACTGCCACAATTGGAACGGAGAGATAAAGAACCTCCCGCACGAAAACAGGTATTGAATCGAACTCCACCATTCCACGATTAATCATGGGAACGAATGCCAGAATCATGAAAGACCCGATAATTACTGCTTCTCCAGATATTCTGTTCTTGACAGGGGCTCTGGAGACCAAAGCAGCCATGAATGCACCTCCGGATACCGCTGCCATGGCATACGGGAGCCATGCCAGTATCTCCTTCATGTATGCTTCAACTGCCGATGAGACCCCAGGCCGGAGTGTCCCGGGATTCAGGGTGATGTAGTCCAGAAATACCCACATGAGGAAGAAAATCCACGCAAAGCCAACCAGTGTGGATCGGGATATCCTGTAGCCGGATTTTGTATTCTCTGATATTCTGCCTGCCACAAACATGGCGAATGCTGCAAGGAAGAGCAAAATGATGATCTCTGTGGTGTGTGGAAGAGACGGGAATACCAGAACGTAGACATTTGCCAGGAACAGTATTCCAATAATGGCCAGCGCTGCCGCAATTGCACGCAGTATCAGGCCTGTTCTGCTGGCCATGCGATTGAGCCCTCCTCATCGGGAACAATCATGATCTCCTGCTTGTGGTCATTTCCCAGGCCTATTCGCAGAATTGCGGCCTTTCCCTTGTGATACCTTGACGAGAAAATTGATATAAGCTTGCCCTGGAACATATACTCATAGCCAGATTTCTTCACCTCATGTGCCCTGATGAGGAGTTTGATTCCATTCTTATCAGCAAACTCACTGAAAGCGTCCGGTCCGAAAAGATACGTTCCTTCTCCCCTGGTGCCTGGAAGAAAACCATCAACATATTCCCTGGGATCATTCCAGAGTATCTGGAAAGCACCAGAGTTTGAGGGCTCAGGGTCGTCCATGGGGAGCGATTCCCAGTCCTTAAGCGATGTGAGATCACTGGCGATCCCTCCATGCACCGCCAGGATGCAGTTGTTCAGCAGCAGTGCATACGGGAGTCTTCCGTAAAGCCTCACAATATGAGGATAAAGCTGGTCAAATACCCCAAGATTTTTCAGTTCATCCGAAAAGCCATAATAGTCGTTGGTCAGCGTGCTCTCATGGTTGCCACGCACAATAACCACCCGTCCCGATATTATTGCTGATTCCACAACAAACAGGAGATTGTAGAGCTGGTTCCTGCCCCTGTCAACCAGGTCCCCCACAAAGCATACAAGTGCACTGTTTCTGGAAACTGCCAGGGCATATGATGAAACGTCAAGGGCACCATGGGTATCGCCCACAAATGTGGCTTCCCCAGTTTCCACAACCATTTTCCTGACCGGGACGGGATGGCCCAGTTTCTCCACATACCTGTCCAGTGTATCCGCCATCATTTCCGGTATTATGAGATATGGAAAATCCAAGGTCCGCACCTCAGACTGCCTTTACGGACGTGACCTTCACTATGGTTCCCTCTCCGAATTTCACAAGGGATTTCTCCTGAATCTTTGTTTTCTCCTTCACTTCCACAAACTTGGATCCATCGTAAATGAAGGTGCCGTTGCTGCTGCCAACGTCCTCAAGGTAATATAAACCGCCATCAAGCATTATCTTGGCATGCATCCTTGACACACTGGCATCAGGGATCTGCATAACATTTTCCGGAGATCGTCCAACAGATACAGAAGGAAACACGGAAAAATTGACCTTGACCTTCTTCCCCATGAGGCTGTCCATGGGACTCTGGACAAACTGGAACTCCAGGAAGCTCTCCTCGGTCGTCTCCTGGGCATGTCCCGATACGGGAGCCTGTGGCACCTGCTGGGCGGGCGGAGATTCAGGCGCAGGCTGCTGCTTTCCAGGATCTTGAACAATCACTCCCTGCTGTGATTCCATCTCGCTTATCCTGCCTGATCCACATACGACGCATGCTGATTCCGAATCCTCATTCTGCGATCCACACTTAGTGCAAAACCATGTCATTTCAATTCCTCTTTATTTTTGTTGTCTGGTTATACGCTTCCTTTCTGTCTACCTCGCCTGAACCGGAGGAAAGCACCCGATCCAGTTTCCTTGTTGCCTCTATGAGTTCAATCTTTCTTGTTGCGTTTGCCGCGTCCATGGCCTGCCGGTTGATTCTTGTGGCATTGTCAAAATCCCCCTGGGATATGAGGTATTCAACCTGGTTCATCTGCATCTTCAGGCGTGCCTCGTTCACAAGGTCCTTGTTGATGCCTGACACAACCATCTCCGAATTCTTTGTCCTGTTCAGGGTGACCGGGAATTTTTCCTCCCTAGGGCTGCCATCATTGTCCCTGTAAGAAACCATGGCCTGAAGGGCGGTAATGCTTCCCTCCGTTCCACCCTTGATGTCCACGGAGCCTGTGACATTCACCGGCGTTGCTCCCACAGAACCAAGGTTTATGGTTGCAATTCCGTCATCCAGCGTGAATGACTGGTCAAAGACATTCACCGACCCGGATTCCCTTGGAACTATTTTCAGTGCAACCGATGTGCCTCCTGCAGTTGCGGCCTCCCTAGCATGCTTCCTGAATGTCTCAGATACCAGATTCCGGTCAGTGGCATTCACGAAGTCGCCGTTTGTGATGTCGGAAATCTTCTTCAGTATGGTCTCATCGTAATCTCCAATGCCGATGCTCACTATTTTCAGGCCGATTTCCGATGCACTGGCAGCAAGCTTCTCGTACCTGCCCACGTCGGTCACATCTGATGGCTGCCCGTCAGTGAGCAGTATTGCCGTGACTGACCCACCTTCAGAAGAAAACTTCCTGGCATCGTCGTATACCGTTTCAAGTGCCCTGTAGAGGCTTGTCCCCCCGGATGCCCTGATCCTGTCAATCTCCTTTGAAATTTTATCCACGTCATCAACCGGCCCCATTGGCACGATCCGCTCAACCCTGCTGGCGAAGGAGTATAGGGCAAGTTCGTTGGCTTCTCCCAGAACATCAAGCACCATCTTTGCAGCATCCCTTGCATCATCAAGCTTCTCGCCCTGCATGGAACCGCTTCTGTCTACGATGATCGCAATGGCAGACCCGGATCCAGCGTTATCCCCTTCAACTGCGCTTATGCCAATCTGGAAGTATATCTTTGTGAGCGTATCAGCGAAACAGCTGGAATTGCTGGTTTTTATGACAGTCTTCAGCATAATATAATATGAAATATTTTAAGTTTAAAAATATTGTTGTCTGGATTATAATACTGATTTTCAACATGAATGCTATTGATTAATGTATAAAGTATGCGCACCTCCGGCCATGGTCCTTTTTCCGGCGCTCCGCATAATGTTTTATTCCTCTGTCCCATGGGGAAATATTGATCATAGTAAGATACTCTGAGATAGGACTCAAGGGGTCCCACGCAAGAAGGATGATGGAAAACCGCCTTCGTGGAAACATAATCCAGGGACTCCTATCAGCAGGCGAAAACGCCAGTTTCAGGTGGGAACGGGGGAGGCTCTTCCTTGACGGATACTCAAACCCTGAAAGGGTAATGGACGTCCTGAGTCGCACAATGGGCGTGAAATCGTTCTCGGAAGTAACTGAAATGGTGTTCTCAAGCCCTTCCGAAATTGTGAGCAGGGCAAAGGAACTATACTCACAGTACCTTTCCGGAAAAAAATTTGCTGTGAGGACAAGAAGGGCCGGAGGACAGAACTTCACATCCGTCAATCTGAATCTGCTTGTGGGAGACGCACTTTTTCCATACTCTGAGGGAGTTGATCTGGAGCATCCTGATCTGGAAGTAAACATCGAGTTACGTGACAACAGGGCATATTTTTTCAACAGTTCCCGCCCGGGTCCCGGTGGTCTTCCCATAGGGTCAGAAGGGAAGCTTGTGGCACTTGTGTCCGGCGGAATTGATTCACCTGTGGCGGCATGGATGGCCATGAAACGTGGATCACCACTGGAATTTGTTTTTGTATCACTTGCACATCCCGTGGACACCGTTGATTTCCTTTCGGTCATGAAGAGGCTTGTTGCCAGGTGGACCCATGGATTTGATCCTGTGATCCACATAATGGATGGATCATCACTTGTTGCAGAATTGGCTGGCAGGGATGATTATATTGCCCCCAGCGTCACATTCAAGCGCATTCTCTATTCTGTTGCGGAAAAAATTGCAATGTCCACGGGAGCCTACGGCATAGTGACAGGTGAATCACTGGGGCAGGTCTCCTCACAGACTCCTGAAAACCTCATGGTGATAAACCGTGGGATTGACATTCCCGTATACAGGCCGCTGGCTGGCATGGACAAGGATGAGATAACTGATCTTGCAAGAAAGATAGGCACCTTTCCGGAATCCAGCAAGGGTGAGTTCTGCTCCCTTTTCTCAAGAAACTCCGTAATGGGGGTGACTGCACAGCAGGTTGAACACGACATGGCTATGTTTTCATTTGTTGAGAACCTAATGTCAAGCGACACCGTGATTAATGGAAGCGGAATTGAACAGTACACCTCCGGGATTCCCGACATTGATCTCCAGGGAAAGGAAATAGAATCTGATCCGGTTGTTGTGGACCTGAGGGGGCATGATAAGTTTGATGAATGGCACTACCCAGGTTCGGTGCATGCGCGGATAGGGGACGTCAAGGAAATTGTTGACAGGTTCGGTAAAGGCAGGACATTCGTATTCTACTGCCAGAAGGGTCTTCAGAGCGCGTATGCAGCAAGTGAGGCCAGGAAGATGGGTGCAGTTGCCTACTACATGGATACGGAAGCCCTGAAAAGAACCTTGCAGAACCGGAAGTCGCATACCAGTTGAGGCGCGCGGACCAGAGTTGGTGTCATCTTCTTTCTTTCACTGGCTTTTTGACATTGTGTCCATGAAACCTGGTATCCCCATGAGTGAAGCTACCGTGTTGGACCGGTCGCCCAGCAACGATAATCTCTGATATATGAAATTGCGTGTTATTCCTCCCTGTTCTGGTTCATCCACTTCCTGACTGGAACTCAGGGCGGCGGTGACCTCCTGTGTGATGAGCGGCGACAGAATCTCCAGAATCGTGTAGAAAAGGTCTGTGACCTTCATTGTGGCCATTATATCTATTTCCCTGAGGACAAGGCGGCTGAGTCGCAATTTATGCTCCCTGAGATACAGCATTGCCACCCGGATCTGGCTTATGAGTGAAATGAGAACACCCCTGTTCACCGCGCTGTTCATTGCAGGCTGAGACGTGATGTTTACGGTCTGCATCTGGTCCCGGTACTCAATCTCGAGGAAATGAGAATCCTCCGAGACCGAGGAGTGGAACGTATAAGCGGAATCTGTCTCATCGTTTGCGAAGGTCAGCACAAGGTTTGTTGGAGACAGTACGGCCGAGGAGAGGAAATAGTGATCAAATTTTTCAAAGTCAATAACCGGGTCCTTGCTGACCCATGTCTTCC
>JAMCUV010000024.1 GCA_023379345.1 Thermoplasmatota archaeon | reverse complement strand
TTTCAAGGAGTTACGAGGAACTGAAGAAGAGGAAGATAAGCATAATCACTGCCGAATTCCCGTCGCAGAATCTCATTGCCCTGAGATTTTACAAGGGTCTGGGATACAGGGAAATCGTAGGCATATATGGAAAGGTGCTAGAGGAAGAGTGAAGGTGCCAATGCACCCGATCCCATTCCCAGAATTTCTCTCAGAGGCCAAAAGATCCACATATGCATCATTGTCCGGACGGATTGCGTCTGCAATATCCGGTGCAAAGGAATACGAATTCATTTATGAAGATTACAGGTATGTGGACATCTATTTCGGCTATCTTCATTTTTCAGGAATTGAAGTCGTCTATCTGAAAGATAAACCGCTGTGGGCCATGACATATTCAGGAGGAATGGTCCGGCATACGGAAAAGGCGGAAAGCGTGTATGGGTTCCTCAGGCAGGCTTTGCTCGACCCGGACCCCAATATTCCAGTCAGGGGACCTGAGTATCTGGCGGTTGGCGATTACACTTACAGTTTTTCTGCTGGCGGAACTCTGGAACGTTTCTCGGGTAGTGAGACAATCAAGGAAGGCACAGAAATCCTGTATTCTCTTGACTTTTCAGGCGGCAATGTGGGCTGAATCACTTCAATAAGGTTCACAAGCTGAATGAATCATGCTGGGCAGCAGATCAGATGGAGAGGGCTATGCCCCATATTCCCGCTGCCTCGATAATGGCAAATGTGGTCCAGTACAGTGCCATATATGGCCTGGAAAAGGCATGATCACCCATGACGGCCTCGTCTGAAACAAGCTTTCCAAGAAGTACGCCAATTGGGATGAGCACGATGACAAAAATAACCATGAGGTTGATCACAAGTCCCAAAAGATCGGAACCCAGATAGATTGCAATAACCATGGCTGGAAGGCTTTCCCCTACGTACAGGTAGAAGAACTTTCTGCTGGAGGAGGTTATTCCGGAATCATGGTTCCCCCAGGAAAGGGTTTCACCTACTCCCCACGACGACCCAAGAGATATGACCACCAGTGCAAGAAACCCTGACGATATGAATCCAACGGCGAGAATGTACGGAGCCAGAGGTCCGAATGGCTTCATTGCAGAGGCCAGTGCCCCCACTCCCATTTCTCCACCGATGAAAGTTCCCGCAATCACTATGCCAACCATGAGCAGTTCGCTAACCACAGCACCCATATAGGTCTCATTTCTGATGAGCCTGAGATCACTGAGCCCCAGCCTCTTTTCGGCTGTGGCACCTGCCTGATAGAACAGCATGAACGGCATTATCACTGCACCTATGTTTGCCACAATATAATAGTCAAAACCACTGTTTCCATAGGGCTGGACAGGTGACAGTCCAATCAGGACTCTGCTGAAGCTGGGCCTGAAAATAAATACGGTGGAGATTATGGATATGACAAGCACCAGTGAAATGGGTATGAGTATTTTCTCTATCCCATCGTATCTCCTGGAAAATACGATGGCGTTGTGTATGACATACACCACTGGGATGGATATGATGGGAGAAATTCCAATTAGCGCGAAGCCTATTGCAATTCCCGCATACTCTGCAATATAGGAAAGAATATCCGTCACTGCCATTGGTACCGAAGCGATTCCTGAAACCCTCCGGCTGTATCTTTCCCTTAGGACATCTCCTATGCCCTTTCCCGTGACTGCACCAAGCCTTCCGGATGCATACTGCATTATGGCCAGGGGGACTGCAAGTACCAGCATTATGAAAATAACATGGTATCCATACAGGGAACCTGTTTCCAGCCCCGTAATGATACTGGCAACATCAACATCGGCTATCATGACAAGCCATGCTGGCCCCATTCTGGCCAACACGCTGTGCCGGTTGCTGAAGTCTAGTACATTCATGTAAGGTTAACCTTACAGCTTTTATGAATACTTAAGTCTTATTCATCAAATGTGAGGTATGTTATTGCTCTTGAAACCGCTTCAGGCACTTTTTCGTCTTCATTGGATGGGATGTATACCATTCCCTGGTGGTCGGTCGCAATTTCGTGTCCAGGAAGCAGTGATCTTGTTCCAAGGTAATGCAGTATTTCGGAATTTTCAAAAATCACACGGGATATCCTGTATTTTCTGTCAGGCTCAAGTGAATTGGAGAAAATGTCGTGGATTTCATTCACATTGCCTGTCTTATCTGGTACGGGATTGCCATGTGGGCATGAATCGCAGCCATACTTTCTGCAGACAGCATCCGCAATTGTTTCCGTGATGCCATGCTCAATCCCCATTGCCTCATCGTCTATGGTTTCCCATGGAAGTGAAAGTGATTTCCAGAGGAGTATCTCGGCTATGCGATGCTTCCTGAGGAATATGTTTGCCTCCACGCTCCCCTTCCTGGTGAGAACATACTCTCCTCTTGAACGTCGTTCTACAAGACCTTTCTGCACCAGGATCTTTATCTCATCATACGCACTCTGCCTGGCAGTCCCCAGAAGATGCGCGATCTCACTGAGGGATGCGTATCCGTTGTAAAGCGTGAATTCATCGATTGCCTTCAGGTAATCCTCGGCAGTTATGGATCTGGTTTCCACACTGGAATAACGATGTATCAATAATATAATTAGCG
>JAMCUV010000023.1 GCA_023379345.1 Thermoplasmatota archaeon | reverse complement strand
TCCCCCAAACCCCTAACCTCTCTATAAACATCCCTGATTATTCAGGAAGAATCAAGCCTGCTCCGGTGAGAAAACTCAGACGAAAGTTAAGTTCTGTGTGTCGCGTATTACTAAAATTGCGTATAACTTTTCATATTTTGCACTAATAAGGATGTTTACGCTGTCTGAGGGCGTGGAATCACCCCAAATTCTGATTTTTTTTACTTCTACACGGTCAGCGTTGCCCTAAAATTATATAAGTCATTGTTATGGGGTAAGCAAGCTGGGATAGCCTAGCCTGGTAGGGCGCAGGTCTGGAAAACCTGTTCTCTTTGTAGATCGGGAGTTCAAATCTCCCTCCCAGCGCTTAACATAAGATGCAGACTCATTCCACTTTATGGAAGAGCGGCATGCCAAAACAACAACACCGATTAAATTTCTGTGCTATCAAATCGAAGGTCATGCAAAAATACACGAATTTTCTGAACAGCGATGCACAATCAAATGAGGACGGAAAACCTATTTGAAAGTGCCACAGGATGATTCAATTCTGGAAAACTAGGAAAGAACAGATTCTTCATCGAATTCCGGGGATATGTTTGGAAAGTGGTTCAGAGGTTCAGAAGATGTTATCTCCAAGATGGAATTATCATAATGAGAGAAATGGCCGGAAGGGTTTCCCCAGAAATGAGGAGGGGCATTATTGAAAGATATTCTGCCGGGAATATTTCAAGGGCACAACTTGCCAGGGAGAATGGGATATCTGTAACCACAGTAAACCGTATACTGAAAGAAGCTGTTGCACTTGATTCCGGAATCAAAGGAAAGGAAGCCCATAAGTCAGATCAGGGTGTTGAAAAACATGGGGTCTATGATGAATATCTTGAATATCTCTCGTCAAGTGGCATCAGCAGGGAAGACCTTGTCCGCATCATTTCGGAAATGAAGGAGGTGGAGGCCAGATTCTTATCCAGTTCTGAGAACATGCCGCGGGGTGAAGTTTCAGGGGGTCTATCAGATTACGTTTTCAGGGACTTTCTTGAATGGGTTGAAAACAGGAAGAAGCATGATCTGGAAGCCGCAACAATGTCATCCGAAATAAATCTGCTGGAAAACCAGAAATCGAAGCTGAAAGAAGAAATAGACGGTCTAAGTTCAAAGGTGGTCAACCTGGAGATGTCCGTTGGGCAGATGAGGCAGGAAGCACAGAAGGTGATTGATTCCATATCCATGGCGCAGGAAAGGATAAGTACCATGGAATCACGTTTAGCTGAGGATCGAGAACTGCTCGTTGTGTCGGCTGGCATTAACTGGATACTCAAGAATGGGGAAATCACAGATGAGACTCTGGACTTCATCAGGAGATACCACAATCTCTGGGAACCTACCGACGGAGAGATCAGAATAAAGATCAGGAATGCGCTAATCCAGGAAATGGAAAATTCACTCTCAAAGCTGAAGGGAATTATTTCAGCCTGATGGCTGTGTTAATGCAAGGTCTTGGTTTCAAAGCCGGTCAGGTAAGCATCTGCAAAGGAGCTAGATGAATCCACGTTCAACCATTTTGTTTACGCGCCTTGTCCAGTAGTTTTTCCTGGTGAGTATGAGAGCAAGGATCAGAGCCATGAAGGCACTTAGATAAACGAGTGAAATGGGTATGAAAATTATTGAGAAGGCGATTATGTAGAAGCCTATTATTGGCAGGATCATCAGAAACTGGTTTGCACTGAACCTTGCCGGTATGTAATTTTCATCCTTCATCTGGTAAGGCCTGACGGAGAAAGCCATGAAAAGGTACACCCCCACCATGAAGGGGCTCACGATCTCGAAAACAGGAATGGCCATCAGGGTGCCCTGCACCCCAAGGAGATACAGCACAAAGCCTGCAACGGCTATGGGAATGCCGGCAATGGCAGCCTGGATCATTTTAGATACTATGAGCATGTTGACATATGATCCCGGTTCCATGGACATGAAGGAAAGCCACGCCCTTTCATATGCCATGGCACCTGAACTCATGATCATCTGCGGCGTTGACCCAAGGTATATTATAAGAAATACCGTGACAAGGTTAACTCCGGATATTCCAGGGAATGAAATATATTCCGAAGGTACTGCGTAATACAGCATGTAAATGGAGTATCCCACTGCAATTGCTATGAATATGATGAGAACAACTGAAAACTGTATCCTCCTGGCAGTGGATTTTATGTTTCCCATTGAGCTGGCCCTGGTGGCAAGGCTTATCTGAGTTATTCCGAGCTTCAGGATTGCCATATTTGGAGAAAGCCCCTCATACCTGGAAGTTTTCCTGAAATTCATAGACTGCCTCCGTATTCCGGAAACACGGTATGGGAGATTTTCCCCCGAAAGGATTCTCACTGCAAAGAACATGCTCGCAAATGTCACGGGGAAAATTGTAAGAAGCGACAGAACAGGATCGTATTTCAGGAATGATATGGCGCCATATTTGAAGCCAAGATAACTGGAAAGTATCCAGAGTAGTGATGCGACAGCAAGTGGGACCCTCAGGAAAAGTGACCTGTCGGTGAGGACAATACCCACTGAAACAGAGAAGAGAGCAAGCAGGACCACGTCAAGAATGGCAATTCCAACCAGGGCGGAATATCTGTAAATCCCGAGGATTGTTATGAGTGAAGCCGCCAGAAGTATCAGGCCAGATGCAAGGAACTGGGCGGTGAACAGGGCAGGAACCAGGTCCCGTCTCCGGATGGCCGATACCAGCAGGAATTCCTGGTCAGACTTTGTGACTGAAATTCCTCCGAAAATTATGGAAATGGTGGAGAAAACCCCTATAATCAGGGTGAAATAAAGGTCACCATACAGGTATCCGTTCCCGACACCATTTCCTGACAGTGAAATCAGTGAATACAGTAGCACAAACGCTATGACTGCGAAATAAGAAGCGGAAAACCTTGTCCTCAGGATCAGCTTCATTACCCTAGTGAACATCGGACATCAACCTTGCAACAATGGATTCAATGGGAGTATCCTTGGCTGCTTCAGCTCTGAGTTCTGACATGCTCCCCTCCCATATCCTGTTTCCATGGGATATGATGAGGCACCTGTCTGTCAGTCTCTCTGCTATTGACATTATGTGCGTTGACACAAGGAAAGTTGCTTTCATTTCTGTAAGGAAACGGATAACCTTCTCCTGTGTTGGAATGTCAAGATAATTGAGTGGTTCATCCATCAGTACAATTTCAGGATCATGTATTATTGACAGTGCCAGGGCAAGCTTCTGGCGATTTCCCCTCGACAGTCTGGAGGTCCTGGCTTTTTCGAATTCCCTGAGTTCCAGCATGTCAATCAGCGACTCTATTCGATCCGCAAGGCCCGGGGTGTTTCTTATTGCACCAATATATTCCAGGTTCTCCCTTACAGAAAGGGTCAGGTAAGGACTTGCATCCTCGGGGAGATAACCGATCAATTTCTTTGCATCATAGCTGTTAGGAGGGTAACCCTTGATGGCTACGGATCCTCCATCGGGTTTCAGCAGTCCTGCAAGAAGCTTAAGCGTGGTGGATTTCCCGGCCCCATTGGGACCTATAAGTGCAACCCTCTCGCCGCAAGGGATATGGAGCGTCAGTCCCTTGAGAGCGTCCTGATGGCCATAACTTTTCCACACGCCATCGGCTGAAATGCAATAGGAACTGAACTGAAAACCCTGATTCTCTTCCATGTTCATAATCATGACTAACATTGTTCAGTGATATATAACGAATAGGAAATCATGGCAGGATTGAGCTCAGGTTGCAGAAAACGGGCTTGCCGGATCATTGAAGATACAGCTCGTTTTTGCATGATGAAACCAAAACTTGCCGGAGGCGGCTGTCATGAGGTCATCAAAAAACATCAACAGGAAAGAATTATAAGCAGTTTTTAAATGCACCTTTATTCGTGATGTTGAATGGTAGATGTTAAGAAAGTGCCGCCAGATATGCTGCTTAATAACCTGGCAGAAACGTTCAAGGGAGACAAGAGAGTAGAGGTGCCGGAATGGGCTTCATATCTCAAGGCAGGAATACACAGGGAGAAATCATGGGAAGACCCGGACTGGTATTACAAGAGACTGGCGTCCACCCTAAGGAAGGTTTATCTCAACGGCCCCATAGGTATATCAAAGCTCAGCGAGGAGTACGGAGGAAGGGTTGACAGGGGATCAATCAGCTATCATCCTGCCAAGGGAAGCCGCTTCATAGTCCGGAAAATGCTTCTTCAGCTGGAATCACTGGGTTATGTCAAGAAGGACAGAAAGGGGAGAATGGTTTCTCCGCAGGGCTCGTCCATCCTTGATAAGGCATCAAAGGAGGTTATGAAGAGCCTGGCGCAGTCAAATCCCTCTCTCGAGAAATATCTTTAAGTGATGGGGAATGGACAGCGACGATGAGCTTGAGGAACTGAGAAGAAGAAAACTGCTGGAAATGCAGAGAAATTCGCAGGATCAGCAGGAGATAGAAGAACAGAGGAGAATGCAGGAGGCCGAAAAGGCCAGAAAGCAGCAGATTCTCAGACAGATACTTGCTCCGGACGCGAGAGAGAGGCTGGCGAATGTGAGGCTCGTGAGACCAGATCTTGCTGAGAATGTCGAGAATCAACTGGTGCAACTTGCATCAATGGGCAGGATTAACCGCCTGCTGACCGACAGTGACATAAGGGACATACTGGCAAAACTCACAGAGAAGAAAAGGGAAACAAGAATAGAGAGGAGATAACATTGAGCAGAAACAAGGAACTTGGAAGAAAGATCAGGCTGATGAAGAAAGTAAAGGAAAACAGGCGGGTTCCTGGCTGGGTAATGATGAAAACCGACAGGAGAGTAACCACAAACCCAAGAAGAAGGAACTGGAGAAGGGGCAATCTTAAACTGTAGGTGAAACAATGGTAGAAAATGAATATTCCAGTGAAACCATAATGAATATACCACTCAGGGGAACCAGGGATTCCTCAAGGTCAAGAAGAGCCGATACCGCCATATCCATGATAAGGGCATACGTCTCAAAGAACACACGAATTGAGGAATCAAAGATATGGATAGATTCCAGAGTGAACGAGGATATATGGAAAAGAGGCAGGGAAAATGTTCAGTCAAAGATCACTGTAAAGGTTATTAAGCTCCAGGACGGAACGGCTGAAGTACTGTTGCCCTGATTAAATGATAAGAAAAACATCTATTCTTAGAAGTAATTTTATAGGCGTATATGCCCGCGTCTGGGAAGACGTGGCATTCGTGCCTGTACCAATCGAGGATGATTCCCTCAGGGATATAGAAGAAGGCCTTCAGGTAAAGACCGAGAGGCTGCTCATAGACAATGCAAACCTCATAGGAAGCCTGATGGTTCTAAATTCAAAGGGCATCATACTCCCTGTAAACAGCGATAAGCTGGATCTGAAGCTGGCATCTGACAGAAACATTCTCTATCTCAAGGACCGCATAAATGCCGTAGGGAATGATATAGTCACGAACGATCATGCGGCTATGGTGCACAAGGGATACACAGCATCCTCCATAAAGCGGATTTCAGATACGCTTGACGTTGAGGTCGTGAAAGGGACCATCGGGGGAATAAAGACTGTGGGATCAGCATCAGTCCTCAGCGCCAAGGGAATGCTCGTCACTCCAGACGCTGATGAGGAGGAGATGAAGTTTCTTTCGGATCTTTTCAAGGTTCCGGTCAAATCCGGGACGGCAAATTTCGGGAATATGTATGTGGGTTCATCCATACTTGCAAACAGCAAGGGTGTTCTTGTTGGCAAGGATACCACCCCTGTTGAGATCGGCAGGATAGACGATATCCTGTCCTGATGGCAGGCACCACGCTGTTTACAGACTGGATATTACAGTGTTTTCGGCTTCACCGTTGTTCGGTTTCTCATCTGTTCCTGAGTTCTGATATCCTGAAGATGGGATGAAGTTCAATGCCGTTTTCAGACAGGAGCTCCTTTCCACCCTCTTCCCTGTCCACAACGCAGTACGCCCTCGTGGCGATCCCACCCGATTCCCTGATGAAGTTCACCGTCTTGAGTACCGAGTTCCCTGTAGTCACCACATCCTCTATTATATCCACTCTCTCATCAGGCACTATCTCTCCTATGTTGAGCTTTCCCGTGCCATGCTTTCTCTCCTTCCTGATGATAACGTAGCGAATTTTTCCGGACAGGGATGTGGACACAAGCAGCGGTACAGCACCAAGCTCCATTCCGGCGATGACCTTTGTGCCCACCATATGGCTAAAGATGTCGCCGATTGCCTCCAGAACCTGGGGATCTGTCGCCGCATCCTTGATATCCACATAATAATCAGACTTCTTGCCGGAGGTTAGAACAAATTCGCCAAACTTTACTGCACCAAGCTCCAGAAGCTTTTTCCTCAGAAACTCTTTCCTGCTTTCCATCTTTGGGTAATAATTTAAAACCTTAATTAAATACCCCACAGCAGGTCAATTCCATTGAACAGTTACGGGAAAAGGATTCTTGCAGTTACTGGAACCGGTTCATTCCTTTCAGTCATAAATTCCTCATCGCTTCTCATAGCAATACCTGCCATTATCCGCGGCCTTCACGTAAGTTTCTTCATGGCAATATGGATAATCGTTGTCTATTCACTTGCACTGACTGTCCTGACTCCTGTCCTTGGAAAGTATTCAGACATAATTGGAAGAAAACGCCTCTACTCCTCCGGTTACATTGTGTTCTTCCTGGGGTCCCTTATATCATCCGTTGCCACAGGAGGCGACGTGCTCCTGGCAGGTCGTGTTGTCCAGGGAATAGGTGGCGCACTTCTCTTCTCAAACAGCCTTGCAATACTCACAGACAGTTTCGACGCGGCCGAGCTGGGTGAAGCCATGGGCATAAACGCCGCAATTGTTGCGCTTGGGACATCCATTGGCCCCCTTGTTGGCGGGCTGCTCACAGAATTCAACTGGCGATATATATTCGTGTTCAACATGCCCATTGCCATATATGGCTTCATAGCATCAACTGTCACAATAAGGGAGATACCCAGAAAGATTTCAGCCCACATAGATGTACGGGGGGCAGTGCTCCTGTCCATCACAATTGTGGTTGCAATCGTCTTCATGACAATCCTGCCGGGGATATCATTCAGATCCGGGATATTCATAGGCCTGCTTGTGGCACTGCTGCTGTTCCTTTCGCTGTTTTTATACCAGGAGAGTGTATCCAGGCGCCCCATAATTGATCCAACTCTGTTCAGGATCAATGCGTTCAGGGATTCCATAATCGCACTGGTGGGAGGATCAATTGCAAGATTCTCTGTGCTCTTCATACTCATACTGTTCCTGCAGGGCCCTCTTGAAAAAGATCCGCTCACCGCTGGGGTACTTGTGATACCATTTGCCGGTGCAATGGGCATATTCAGTTTTCTTTCAGGGTACCTCAAGGGAAAACTCTCACCATCTGGCATGGAATCACTTGGGCTCATACTTTCCGGCGTTGGTGCCCTGTTACTTGCGGCGGTGGCGTTCATGGCATCTGATTATGTGCTTCTTGGCATGGCCATGGCTGTGGCTGGTGCCGGAAGTGGGCTTTTCTACACACCAAACAGCACTGTGACCATGCTGTCTGTTCCTCCCGGGAAGAGAGGAGAGACAGCCGGCGTTAGAACCCTTATGCTGAACCTTGGTTCTGTCCTTGGCCTCACAATTGTTTTTATCGTGATTTCCGCCTATGTTCCCGGTTCCATTGTTGATTCAATATTTCTGGGGATAACAACACCTGCAGTTGAGAATTTCACAGGGGCATTCATTCATTCAACACAGATCGCTTTCATAATTGCTGCAGTATTCTCGCTTATCCCTGTTCCACTGGTTATGAATTCCAGATTGAGGCGGAAATTGTCTGACAGAAGATGACTGAAGTGAAATCTTATAAGTCCAGATTTTTGTAGGTTTACTATGCACAAAAATTATATATTCATTTTATTATCTTATCAGACATATGGGCGACATAGTTGATCTTTTGTTCAAGTCCGCCATGGACAATGTGGAGGCGGAAAAGCATGTGCAGTCCCAGGATGAAGAATTTTTATCACCCGAAGACAGGGAAATCGCAGAGATAGCCAACAGGCTCAGGGTAAGAATAAAGATAATAGGCTGTGGCGGCGGAGGCTCCAACACCATAAACCGGCTTGCCGGAGAGGGCATTGCTGGTGCTGATCTGGTGGCCCTTAACACCGATGCAAGCCACCTTTCCACCATAAGGACAAGATACAAGATGCTCATTGGCAAGAAGAGGACAAGGGGCCTGGGGACTGGAGCGATACCGCAGATAGGCGAAGAAGCTGCAATGGAGGACCTTCCTGCCATCCAGAAACTGGTCCAGAGGACTGACATAGCATTTGTCACCTGTGGGCTTGGAGGCGGAACCGGCACGGGATCGGCTCCCATCGTGGCAAAGAGTGCAAAGGATGCCGGATCGCTTGTGATCTCAATAGTCACTCTGCCATTCACGGCAGAGGGGAGGATAAGGATGGAGAACGCGGCAGCCGGGCTTGAGAAGATATCACAGTATTCAGACACAGTAATTGCAATTCCAAACGACAAGCTGCTGAAGGAGGTTCCAAAGAAGCCCATAACCGAGGCATTTGAATATGCAGATTCAGTACTCTCGGAAGCCATGAAGGGCATCACCGAACTCATAACAAAGACAGGGCTCATAAACCTGGACTATGCTGACATAAGGACAATCATGAAGGACGGCGGCGTGGCAATGATTGGAATAGGAGAAGCTGCAGGAGGGTCAAACAGGGTCATGTCAGCCGTGAATGACGCCATCACTTCGCCACTTGTGGAGGCCGACATATCCGACGCAAAGAACTGCCTCATCAGGGTCATAGGGGGCCCAAGCATGACTGTGAGTGAAGCAGAGAATGCAATGGCCGAGATACAGAAACGCATCAACAAGGATGCCAGGATCATATGGGGAGCCAACGTGGACCCGGAAATGGGGGACAGAATCCGCGTACTTGTCCTGCTTACAGGGGTAAAATCACCATACATGATATCTGGGTCAAATGAGGCAAGAAACATAAGGAAACTTCTTGGGGATATAAGCGAGGATTCAGGAATAGACATGGTGTGATGCCGGAGACCGGCACACCCATGGAAATTATTTTTAACCTGTGCACCCATCGCCCAAGGGTATAATTGGAATCAAAACTTGTTGTGGCCCTTGATCTCATGAAGGAGAGTGATCTCCTTGGAATTGCAGGTAAAATTGGATCCCAGGTATTTGCAATAAAACTGAACTGGCCTGCAATACTTGTTTCAGGATCCAGAATAATAAGGGATGTGTCACGCTATTCACGTGTCATATGTGACTTCAAGGTGGCAGATATCCCAAACACCAATTCCCTCATCACGGAGAAAGCACTTGAGATGGGGGCATGGGGGATTATCTCCCATTCATTCACAGGACACGATTCTCTTGGGGCTGTGATTGAATCCGCTGGAGATATGAGGGTTTTTTCTGTTGTCTCAATGAGCCATCCGGGTTCTGCGGAATTCATAAACCCAAATACAGACAGGCTTCTGGAAATGTCAATC
Source organism: Thermoplasmatota archaeon (assembly GCA_023379345.1). Taxonomy (GTDB): domain Archaea; phylum Thermoplasmatota; class Thermoplasmata; order Thermoplasmatales; family Thermoplasmataceae; genus UBA509. Next base: position 1,095 of record JAMCUV010000023.1, on the reverse strand, counting down.
CGTGCCGGTGCAGCAGGCTTCATAGCGCCGGGAAACAACCCTGCCGAAATCTCCAGGATAAGAAAGATGGCTCCGGGCAAGATCATAATGACACCCGGTGTAGGAGCACAGGGAGGAAAGGCAGGAGACGCAATTCGTGCAGGCGCTGACCTTGTCATAGTGGGAAGATCGGTTTACGCATCCCATGATCCTGTGGAACGGGTGGAAAATCTCAACAGGGAAATTAATTCCTCAGTTTAGGGGGTAGAATCCGCCAAAGTAGAGCAGCAGTATTATTGGCAGGGCCACCAGCACAAGCATAACGTAGAAGGACACATAATATACGCGCATTGCCCTCCTTATGTCGCCAACAGACGGATCAAAACCGCTCTCATTCATCACGTAATGGCCGACCCTCTCCATTCTCAGGTTGAGCGATGCTGCCATGGCGCCTATGACCCACCCCTCACCGGGGCTGTCAGTGGCAAGCCTCATGGCCTTGAAGGGCACATTGCTCACTCTGTAGTTCAGGAACTCTGAACCCAGCAGTATGAGGAATGCAGATACCCGTGCGGGAACGTAGTTCAGAATTGTATGGAATACGGCCGGCCAGTGCCCGAAATAAAAGTTCCTGCGGTTTTTCTGCCCCACCATGCCGTCAAGGATGTCAACAACCCTTGCCACCAGGGACCCTATGATCCCAAGAACTGAGAAATAGAAAAGTGGTGAGACAACCTCATTCAACAGAGTATTGGATATGGTCTCTATGACAGCTGAAGCTATGTGGGGTGAATCCTGGCCTGACAGATCCCTTTTCACGATGTGGGATGCATAAACAGCTGCATCCTCCACTGCACCGCTTTCAAGAGACGTGATTATGGGATTGACCTTATCGCTCAGGCTTGTTACGGAGAAAAGTCCCTTGAAGAGTATTATGCCAACGATTGCCTGGATAATCAGCACCCTTGAGACAAGTATGAGCAAGCCGGTGAATGGTATGGCAAAAAGGGCAGAGATGAATATTGCGAAAAATGCTCCTGCAGCTATACGGTGGCTGTATGTCCTGAAAAATGTCTCAAAGAAAGTTGAGACCCTCCGTATGAGCGTTACAGGATT
>JAMCUV010000022.1 GCA_023379345.1 Thermoplasmatota archaeon | reverse complement strand
ACATTGGCCGCAGAAGATGTAATGAGGCCTGCATTCACGAAACTCAGCAGGAACGTCGTGAAGGCGAAGCCTGCGAGTCCAAGTGGTGCCGGATCTGCAGCGAGCGCTTTTCCAAATGGATTTAAACTGTCTTCAACCATTTTTTTCCTCCGTATGTCAAATATTTAGATGACCAGCATGACAATGTGGTATCTACTATATAAATTATATCATCAGAAATATCTAAATAGTATAAGTATTAATACCACTGCAATTGGTTTTCCAAAAATTTACATAAATAAAGCACGGCATTCGCTCTTCATGCCGGAACCCGATCATTCTCAACACCTGCAGGCTTATCTTTTCAACTTTTCCATCGGTGAAAATTATTCGGTGATTGGATTCTTGTCCCGAATGAACGTATTGTTCTGCAGATCCAGCAGTGCCTGGTTGATCTCCTCACGTGTGTTCATGACCATTGGGCCATACCAGAATATTGGCTCCCTGAGAGGCTTTCCTGCAAGCAGTATAAATCTTGCCGGATGATCCCGGGTTGCAACTGTTATGGTATCATTTTCCTGGCTGAACACCACTGCAGATCTTGGATGAATAACAGTGCTTTCTGCTCCGGTGCTTATGTCCCCGGCAAGAGTGTTGATTATGCTGTTGTGCCCATTTTCAACACGGTACCTAAACTCTGATTCCGGAGGCATCTTCACCTCAAGGTATACCGGATCAATTTCTGGCCTGCCCATGAGGTACCCCTCGTCCTTGAGATATCTTCCAGCAACTATCCTGATTCTGTTTCCGCTGTCGTCCTCCACAACAGGCGTGATATTGCCTGTGATTCCACGGTAGGTGGGAGTTGTCATTTTGTACCTGCTTGGAAGGTTTATCCATAGCTGAAGTCCAACTACGGATGTTGACATTCCTGTGCTCCGCAGTATTTCAGACGGACCCTTGTCATCTATTGCATGTGGCATTTCCTGGTGGAATATGCCGCTCCCTGCTGTCATCCACTGTATGTCATTGGGATATATTGTTCCCATGTGACCCTCGCTGTCCTGATGCTCGACCTTGCCCTCCATCAGAAATGTGACCGTTTCGATACCCCTGTGTGGATGCCATGGAAAACCTGCCATATATTCTGCAGGATCGCTGGAACCGAAATGATCCAGAAGCAGGAACGGATCAGTTAGATATGCTGTGTTGTGTCCCCCAAACATTCTTCTAAGCCTGACTCCAGCTCCGTCAACAGTATCATTACCCCTGAAAACCTGTACCATACTTTTTTCCTTTCCTTCTGCCAACTGTTATCAACTCCAAGTTAAATGTATATTGTATATCTAGTTACATATTACCAGCTACTATTTAAAATAGCCTCAGCAACTAATATGACATTGTATGAGAGCTGCAGTTACGAAGAGGAAACGATTGATGGCTTAAAAATGCCAAAATAAGTTATGAATTTGATGAAAATGATCTAAATTGATGGGTTGTGGACTTTATGAGCCCACTTATCTTGCAGTTATTGGAGTGAAATCCCTGAGCCCTTTTCCGACATATACTGCCCTTGGCCTGATGAGCCTCCCCTCCTCCTCGTCGTACTCGATGAAGTGAGCAGCCCATCCGGTTATCCTGGAAAGTGCGAACAGAGCTGTGTATATGTTGTTCTGAAGAGGGAACCCCATAGATAGATAAACGATGCCGGAGAAGTAGTCCGTATTGGGGAATATCTTCTTGGCTCCGTACTTTTCAATCCCGAGTTCCTCCAGAGCAGTGGCAACCTTGAAGAGCTTTTCTGCTTCCTTGCTGTTCTTCACCAGCGACTCTGCGTATTTCTTGAATATCTTGGCCCTTGGGTCATATGTCTTGTACACCCTGTGCCCAAATCCCATCAGCCTCTTGTTCCCGGTTGTTATGTTCTTGTTGAACCAGTCCTTGACATTCTTCTCATCGCCTATCTCCTTGAACTGGGCAATTGAAGCTTCCGCTGCTCCTCCATGAAGAGGGCCCTTAAGTGCTGCAAGTGCTGCTGTCACGCCTGAATACATGTCGGAAAGCGTGGAAACTGCGACCAGACCTGCGGTTGTTGAAGCAGGAACCTCATGATCTGTATACAGGATGAGTGCAGAATTCATCGCGTCTATTTCTTCCCTGGAGAGGTCCTTGCCGAATGTGGCCCTCAGGAAACTTTCAACAAAGCTGCCAGATGGCTTTGGATTCGCAGGCGGCAGTCCCATTATGTGACGGTAGACATTGGCAGTAACTGCAGACATTCTTCCGATTGCATTTGCCGCCACTACCTTATCCGTTTCCTTGTTCCACTTGAAGCTTACTTCGGCTGCGGCCATGGATGCAAATGCGGCCATCTGCATGGCAACGGCATCGGATTCTCTTGGCAGTTTCCTTATTATGTCAATTACGTAATCCGGTAGCTTATATCCTGCTTCCACGTCATGCCTGAATGCCTGAAGTTGGCTCTGAGTTGGTAGTTCCCCATACAGGAAAAGATATTGTATCTCTTCCACCGATGCCTTGTGCGCTATTATATCATCAATGGAGTATCCTCCGTACATCAGAATGCCTTTCTCCCCGTCAATGGTTGTCAGTCTTGTCCATTCTATTTCTGCATTTTCCAGCCCTTTATCGATAGTTTTTATGTCTTCCATCCAGATCCCCTGAATAAATAAGACTGCGCTGAAAATAAGGTCAATCACTAACATATTAAGGTTTAATTCGGCCCGAATAACCGGGCCTGCGGATTATGTGTGCCCGCAATTGCACAGGGCTCTGAACTTGCTTATATCTGTGAAAGCTGATGCCATGTGATTGCCGGGAATGATATGCGCGGTATTTTTCCACACTTCAGGTGCATGTACTCCCTTAACTCCAAATAACAGCATCAATTGTCGGGGGACCTTACTGCATCTAGTTCATCGTCAATATAATCAATACTTTAGCCTGTGCCGGCTTGGAAAGATTAAATTTGCATGTCATGATTTCTGAACATGGTGGAACAGAAATGGATCGCCCTTTCAAACACCACCCTGGGGCAGCTTGTTGCCACCATCAATACCAGCGTCATAATTGTTGCTCTCCCGCCAATCTTTGAAGGTATCGGGCTGAATCCACTTTCCCCGGGTTCCTTTTCCTATCTGCTCTGGGTCATAATGAGCTACATGATCGTAATATCTGTACTCCTGGTCACAGTGGGCAAACTTTCAGACATGTTTGGCCGTGTTCGGCTTTTCAATCTAGGTTTCCTTGTATTCACTGTTGCATCCGTTCTCCTTTATCTCACTCCAGGGCGTGGTGATACCGGTGCCCTTGAGATAATCATATTCAGGATAATACAGGCTGTTGGAGGGTCTTTCATAATGGCCAACAGTTTTGCCATAATAACGGACAATTTCAATCCGAACGAGAGGGGTTTCGCAATATCAATCAACAGCGTTGCTTCAGTTTCAGGAGTGAGCATAGGGATTGTTCTGGGAGGCATTCTTTCGGTTGTATACTGGAGGGATGTTTTCCTTCTTAGCGTCCCACTGGGCATCTTTGGAACAATATGGTCCTACCTCAAGCTGAAGGAAACATCGCCAAGAAAGAAACAGAGGATTGACATTGCCGGAAATATCCTCTTTGGTTCAGGACTGGTTATCTTTCTTCTCGGTGTAACCTACGGCATCACTCCCTTCAGAAATAGCCCAATGGGATGGGAAAATCCACTTGTTATATTGGCGCTTGCATCAGGAGTTATCTTACTTGTGGTGTTTGTTGCATGGGAAACGAGAGCAGATCATCCAATGTTCAACCTTAGGCTCTTCAGGACCAGGGGGTTCTCCATCGGTAGCTTCACTGGATTTATTTCCGCCATGGGAATGATGGGCCTGCTTTACATGCTCACACTTCTATTCCAGGGAGTGTGGCTTCCATTACACGGTGTGCCATTTTCCATTACCCCGTTATGGGCCGGAATTTATATGCTTCCAATGACAGTGAGCATGGGATTGTTTGGGATTCTAGCCGGAAGAATTTCTGACAGATACGGACAGCGTATGCTGACAGTAATTGGTTTGCTCATATCTGCCCTCTCTCTGCTGGGGCTAACCTTGCTGCCCTACAATTTTTCTTACATGAGGATGGGAATGCTGATCACCATATTCGGAGCAGGTTACGGTTTATTCAACTCTCCCAACATCTCCGCAGTAATGAACTCTGTGCCGGCTTCAGATAGGGGCTCAGCATCTGGAATGCTTAATAATATGCGTAACACGGGCTATGTTGCCAGCATGGGCGTTTTTTTCAGCATACTCATCGCCGGGCTGGCAACAAACCTGCCTCTGCATATGACATCCGCACTTAATTCCGTAGGGGCAACAGCACTGGTTCCGTATCTCTCCGGAATGCCACCAACTGAGGCCATATTCGGAGCATTTCTTGGCATAAATCCTGCAGAGGCGATTATCAGTGCTATTCCACATCTTCCGGCATCAATACCTGCCTCGACTGTCAGCCTCCTGGAAGGAAATACCTGGTTCCCGGGTGTTCTTGCCCCATCATTCATGAGATCACTTGACACAGTTTTCTATGTCATTTCAGCCATTACCATATTTGGCTCCATTGTATCTTTCTTCAGGAATGAAGGGAAACAGAGCAAAGTAGATGACGTAGAGAAGAATCCAGATGGCAGCCCATCACCTAAATGAGGCTTCCATAACCATTCTGAGCTCCTCGAGTTTTCATCTTAAACCCAGAGTGGATTGCTATTGGGAGCTGGTTCATTCATCCTGTGTTTCTGAGCCCTTGAAATTGCATCATCCATGCTAGGCCACGTGGAATGGCATTAATGATTGGATAATTGAATAACAATGAGACAGCTACGTGATTAGTCAATTATGCGGATGCCGGGATTTGAACCCGGGTCTAGAGCTTGGGAAGCTCCTGTGATAACCCCTACACTACACCCGCTTTAACTGGTAAAAATAGAGAGATATAAAAAGTGTTTGAGGAGGGTTTACACC